>SHNC01000215.1 GCA_004295105.1 Betaproteobacteria bacterium
TAATTCTCCGCTTGATTTTCTTGCAGAAACAGGATCTTCCGTGCTCGTCGCCGCCAATATCACGATGCAATTCGGGGCCAAGCCCCTCTTCGAAAACGTCTCCGTCAAGTTCGGCGATGGCAACCGCTACGGCCTCATCGGGGCCAACGGCGCCGGCAAGTCGACCTTCATGAAGATCCTGTGCGGCCTGCTCGAATCCTCCGCCGGCAACGTGTCGAAAGACCCGCACGAGCGCATGGCCTACCTGCGCCAGGACCAGTTCGCCTACGAAGACAAGCGCGTGCTCGACGTCGTGATGATGGGCCACGAAGAGATGTGGGCCTGCATGCAGGAAAAGGACGCGATCTACGCCAATCCTGAAGCCACCGAAGACGACTACATGCACGCCGCCGAACTCGAAGGCAAGTTCGCCGAGTACGACGGCTACACCGCCGAGGCGCGTGCCGGCGAGCTGCTGCTGGGCGTGGGCATTCCGACCGAACTGCACAACGGGCCGATGAGCGCCGTCGCGCCGGGCTGGAAGCTGCGCGTGCTGCTGACCCAGGCGCTGTTCGCCAACCCCGACATCCTGCTGCTGGACGAACCGACCAACAACCTCGACATCAACACCATCAGATGGCTCGAGGACGTGCTCAACAACCGCGACTGCACGATGGTCATCATCTCGCACGACCGCCACTTCCTGAACCAGGTGTGCACCCACATGGCCGACCTGGACTACGGCACCATCACCATCTACCCGGGCAACTACGACGACTACATGGAAGCGTCGACCATGGCGCGCGAGCGCCAGTCGGCCGCCAACGCCCGCGCCAAGGAAAAGATCCAGGACCTGCAGGAATTCGTGCGCCGCTTCTCGGCCAACAAGTCCAAGGCCAAGCAGGCCACCAGCCGCCTGAAGCTGATCGACAAGCTCAAGCCCGAGGACGTGAAGCCCTCCAGCCGCCAGTACCCGTGGATCCGCTTCGAGTACGACGAGAAGGACAAGCTGCACCGCCTGGCCTGCGAGGTGGACAACATCTCCTTCGGTTACGAAGGAATGGAAAAGCCGTTGATCAACAGCTTCTCGATCGCCAGCGAGGCGGGCGAGAAGGTTGCGATCATCGGCGAGAACGGAGTCGGCAAGACCACGCTGATGAAGCTGCTGGTCGGTGAGCTGCAGCCGCAGAAGGGCGCCGTGAAGTGGGCCGAGAAGGCCAAGCCGGGCTACTACGCGCAGGACCACTCGGCCGACTTCGCCAGCGACATGAGCCTCACCGAATGGATTGCCGACTATTCGCGCATCACCGCCGCGGCCACCGGCGAAGACAACGAGACGCTGCTGCGCGGCACGCTGGGCCGCCTGCTGTTCTCCGGCGACGAAGTGAAGAAGTCGGTGCGGGTGATTTCCGGCGGCGAGCAGGGCCGCATGCTGTTCGGCAAGCTGATGCTGTCGCGCCCCAACGTGCTGCTGATGGACGAGCCGACCAACCACCTCGACATGGAATCGATCGAGTCGCTCAACAACGGCCTCGAGAAGTTCAATGGCACGCTGATCTTCATCTCGCACGACCGCGAGTTCGTGTCCTCGCTGGCGACCCGCATCATCGAGATCAAGCTCGACCACCAGATCGTCGATTACCGCGGCACCTACGAGGAGTACCTGGCGAGTCAGGGCCTGGCGTAAGCCAGGCGGGGGCGCGTGTGGCGCGCCCCGTATCTTCCGGTCATGGCGGGGCGCCGCCCCCGCCGCCGCATCGGCTACAATCGGCCGAAACACGCGGACGCAGCCCATGATCGGCATCTTTCTCGTCACCCACGGCACGCTCGGCGAATCGCTCATCCAGTGCGCCTGCCACGTGCTGAACAAGCGTCCGCCGCAGATCGCGCAGCTCGGACTGGCGGCGCAGGACGACCCGCTGGACATCCTGCCCACCGCCCGTCAGATGCTCGCCTGGGCCGACAGCGGCCAGGGCGTGCTGGTGCTCACCGACATCTATGGCGCGACGCCGTGCAACGTCGCCGCCAAGCTGCTGCAACCCGGGCATGTCGAGGGTATCGCCGGCGTCAACCTGCCGATGCTGCTGCGCGTGCTGACCTACCGCGATCGCGACATGGCCACTCTGCTGCAGCGCGCGGTGTCGGGTGGCTGCGATGGCGTGCTGCACATGAAGCACGGCTGAGACCGTGCGAAAACCATAGAGGTAAAGGGGGAGAACACGACATGGCCAAGGCGGAAGCCGAAATCGTCAACAAGCTTGGCCTGCACGCGCGTGCATCGGCCAAGCTGACGCAACTGGCGAGCAGCTTCGCATCCGACGTCTGGCTCGAGCGCAACGGCCGCAAGGTCAACGCCAAGAGCATCATGGGCGTGATGATGCTGGCCGCGGCCCGCGGCGCGACGATCACCGTGGAAACCGAAGGCGACGATGCCGAGGCCGCACTGCAGTCCATTCTGGCCCTGATCGCGGACAAGTTCGGCGAGGGGGAGTGACGCCATGCCCTTCACCCTGCACGGCCTTCCTGTTTCCCAAGGGATCGCGATCGGCCACGTCCACCTCGTGTCGCACGCGCTGCTCGAGGTCAATCACTATCATGTCGCGCCCCGCCATCTGGCCGACGAGATCGAGCGCCTCGACGACGCCGTCGCCACGGTGCAGGGCGAGCTGGTCGGCCTGAAGGCGGCCACCACGTCCGGCCAGGCCCATTCCGAGGTCGGCGCCTTCGTCGACCTGCAGATGATGATGCTGGCCGACCCGATGCTGACCGATACCGCGCGCGAGCTCATCCAGTCGCGCGGCTGCAATGCCGAGTGGGCACTGGTGCAGCAGATGGAGCACCTGGTCGACCAGTTCCGGCAGATCGAGGACCCCTACCTGCGCGAGCGCCAGGCCGACGTCGTACAGGTGGTGGAACGTCTGGTGAAGGTGCTGCTCGGCCACCCCGGCCATCTGCCGCCCAAGCGCCGCGATGGGCTGGGCACGATCATCGTCGCCCACGACCTTTCGCCGTCGGACACCATCGGCTTTCGCGACCACAACATCGCCGGCTTCGTCACCGACGTCGGCGGCCCCACCAGCCACACCGCGATCGTCGCGCGCAGCCTGAAGATCCCGGCGGTGGTGGGCCTGCATCATGTGCGCGATCTCGTCGAGGACGACGAACTCGTGATCGTCGACGGCACGCGCGGCATCATCATCGTCGCCCCCGACGAACGCATCGTCGAGGAGTACCGTCTGCGCCGCAGCGAGCTCGAGATCGAACGCTCCAAGCTCAACCGCCTGCGCGACACACGTGCGACGACACTCGACGGCGAAACCATCAACCTGCTGTGCAACATCGAGACGCCCAAGGACATGGCCGCGGTGAAGACGGTGAAGGCCGACGGCATCGGCCTGTACCGCACCGAGTTCCTGTTCATGGGGCGCGAAGTCCTGCCCGACGAGGACGAGCAGTACGAGGCCTACCGCACGGTGCTGAAGGCGATGCCGGACAAGCCGGTGACCATCCGGACCTTCGACCTCGGCGCCGACAAGGCGCTCGACCGCGCACACTCTCGCGTCGAGCCGAACCCGGCGCTGGGCCTGCGCGCAGTGCGCTACTCGCTGGCCGAACCCAAGATGTTCCTGACCCAGTTGCGCGCCTTGCTGCGCGCCTCGGTGCACGGCCAGTTGCAGATCATGGTGCCGATGCTCGCGCACGCGCAGGAGATCGACCAGACGCTCAAGCTGATCGACAAGGCCAAGGCCGAGCTGCGTGCCGAGAAGATCAAGTTCAACGAATCGGTACCGGTCGGGGGCATGATCGAGATCCCCGCTGCAGCGCTGGCGCTGGGCATGTTCATCCGCCGCCTGGCCTTCCTGTCGATCGGTACCAACGACCTGATCCAATACACGCTGGCGATCGACCGCACCGACGAGGCGGTGGTGCATCTGTACGACCCCTTGCACCCGGCGGTGCTGAAACTGGTCGCCGGTACCATCGCCGCCGGCGCCCGCTTCGGCATGCCGGTGTCGGTGTGCGGCGAGATGGCGGGCGACCCCGAGTACACGCTGCTGTTGCTGGGCATGGGGCTGCGCAACTTCTCCATGCATCCGTCGAACATCCTCGAGATCAAGCAGCAGGTGCTGCGCGCCGACCTCGGCGAACTCGCACCGCGGGTCCAGCGCATCCTGAAGATGGACGAGCAGGCGCGCGTGCGGGAGGCGGTGGAACGGCTGGCCCTCTGACAGCCGCATTGCATCGCCACAGCCCGACCATTAGAATGACGGCCTGCTTGACGCCGGCCCAGGCCGGCAGCCCCTTGAGCGGGTGTCGTATAATGGCCATTACCTCAGCTTCCCAAGCTGATGACGAGGGTTCGATTCCCTTCACCCGCTCCACCGCGTCAATCTGCAGAGTTCCACAGAAGTCCAAGAGAGCCTGCAAGTCATTGGGAAAAAAGACTTTTCCTCTCTTTGACGCTCTGCTGCGTTCCACTGCGATCCACCTACAGCCAGGACTTTTAAGTCCACAAACAAGTCCATTTTTGAGGGCGCGGCTGATTCCGGATTGTTGATGGAGGAGCGAGGTCGACGTGACCAGCATCTGGTTCCTGACTCGTGTTCAGGAGCAAGAGCATGGCACTCTCAGACCTGGCCATTCGACAGGCCAAGGCAACTGGCAAGGTATACACCCTCCCCGACTTGGATGGCCTCGCCCTGGCCGTGACGGCTGCAGGGGGCAGGGCTTGGCACTTCCGCTACTACTGGGCAGGCAAGCAGAAGCGGATTTCGCTTGGAACCTACCCGGAAGTGACGCTTCGCGAGGCCCGCAGCCTACGCGACGAAGCGCGCGCCCTGATAGCCAAGGGCATCAATCCTCGCGTTCACCGAAAGCAGAAGCGCATCGGTGTCCGTCTCGCCGACGAGAACATCTTCGAGGCGGTGTATCGCAGGTGGCTCGAGCATCGCGGGCACAGCCTCAAGGAAGGCCGGCAGACCACCCTTGCGACGCTTCCGCGCATCTTCGACAAGGATGTGCTGCCGACCTTGGGCAAGCAGTCGATCTATGAGATCAAGCGTCCCGACCTCCTGGAGGTGATCGCCAGGATCGAGAAGCGCAGCGCGCTCTCCGTCGCCGAGAAAGTCAGGACCTGGTTCAACCAACTGTTCCGCTATGCACTGGTGATCGTGCCGGGCCTGGAGCAGAACCCTGCCTCGGATCTCGATGTGGTGGCGCTGCCACTGCCACCGGTCAACCACAACCCGTTTCTGCGCATGGCCGAGCTGCCGAAGCTGTTGCAGCGGCTGCGCAGCTATCGTGGCAGGCGGCAGACCCAGCTCGGGCTGCGGCTATTGCTGCTGACCGGCGTGCGAACCGGAGAGCTGCGACAGGCAACGCCGGATCAGTTCGACCTGGACCGTGGGTTGTGGATCATCCCGCCCGATGTCGTGAAGCAACTCCAGATGGACATGCGCAGGAAGCGGAAGCAGCCGAAGGACATCCCGCCATACATGGTGCCGCTGTCGATACAGGCCATGGAGATCGTCCGGCACCTGCTGGGTGAGTTCAAGCCCGCCCAGCGCTACCTGTTCCGGCACGACAGCGACCTGAAGAAGCGCATCAGCGAGAACACGCTCAATGGCGCGCTCAAGCGCATGGGCTATCAGGAACACCTGACCGGACACGGTATCCGCGGCACGATGTCCACTGCGCTCAACGAGATCGGCTACCCGAAGGTCTGGGTGGATGCGCAGCTCTCGCATGTCGATCCCAACAAGGTCAGCGCGACCTACAACCATGCCGAGTACGTGGAGCAACGTCGCCGCATGATGCAGGACTGGGCCGATCGGCTCGATCTCTTCGAGCAGAACCAAGTCGAGGCGGCCAGCATGCCGCTCACCGTGCATCTGGAAGGCGTGCCCACATTCTCGAGTGAGCAAACCGCAAGCGCACCCTCCACGCCGGCTTCCGCGTCGCCAATTCTGCTCGTGACGAAGCCGGGTGCCGCCATGCCGTTGGTTTCTGCCGCCGCGCATCGGCTGCAGGCGGTTCCACCCCCTCGATCGGCCGCACCGCTGGTGCCTTCGGACATTCAGCGCGAGAGGATGGAGCTGTTCGATGTCTTCGAGGCGCCGCACAACCTTCCCGTCGCTGCGTTCGCGAAGATGGCTGGCAAATCGCGCAGGTGGATCAGCTACGAGATCAAGGCGGGCAACTTGCTGGCGTTGAACGTAGGCAACCGCGGCCAGCGCGTGCCGGACTGGCACCTCGATCCACTCAAGCACGAACTGATCCAGTCCGTCCTGAAGCTGAGCAGGGGTGCGGACGCTTGGCACATCTACCATGCCTTGCTGCAACCCCGATCGATGCTGCGGGGGCGTTCGGCACTGGAGGGCGTGACTGTCGGCAATCTCGACAAGCTCGTCATGGCAGTGAGCACAGCCGTGAAGGAAAGCGAATGGACTCCGCCGTGAGTTGGGTTGGCCTAGCCACATGCCTGCCAGGACACCAAGCGCGCGCGACGGGCAAATCTTGCCCGAGTGTCCGACAAGGAAGCGTTGCGGCTGAGCAAGTAAGCCATCACGATCGTCGGTGCGCCCGCCAGCGGCCGCACAGCGACGCCTCGGCGTAGATAGCTCTCGAGTCTCGCTGCAGGCGCAATGGCGATCCCATACCCGGCGGCGACCAGCGTCATCGCCACATCGAATGTCTCCACCGTTTGCTCCCGCTCTTGCAGCGCGTTGTCGAACACGCGCTGTACGGTGATGCGCCACAATTCATCGGCCGTCGACTGCGAGCAGATCACAGGCTGCTTGAGCACTTCCTGGCACGGGACTTCACGGTAGGCCAGCAGGTGGGAGCGCCTGGCCATGGCGACCGCCAGCGTGTCATGCCACAGCGGCTCGCATATCCAGCCAGGCCACTGCCACGCAGCCGCAGACAGGGCGAAATCGAAGCCGTCGCCCGGCAGCTCCGCGCCTCGACCGGAATCTGTCCATCCGGCCAGGACGACATGAGTCTCCGGCTCTTCGGCACGCTGCAGTGCGAGCACGCTGGCGAGCGGGCCCGGCACCCATTCGCCGAGCACAGCCATGCGAATCTCGGCGGTGATGTCACTCGACTCCACGTCCAGCTCCCCAGGGCGGCAAAATCGTGGCAATTGACTTCGAAGCCGCCGTATGAGTTAAGTTTAACGTGGTTTAGATCGTGGCCGCGCTCGACGCTTTTGGCAATGCAAAAGCGTTCGATCCAAAGAGGCCGCCCCACCGGCACCACTACCTACGAAGCGAAACCAGCTATCGCGTTTGGGGCTGCCGTGCGGGAAGAAAGAACCAACCAAGGTCTCGCGCAGGAAACGCTGGCCCACATGGCCGGCATCGAACGGTCGCACATGGGCAAGATCGAGCGCGGCGAGCATGTCCCCACGCTCCCTCTCATTCTCAAGATCGCCCGTGCGCTGAAATGCAGTGCCGCCCACTTGATGACGCTGACCGAAGCCAAGCTGGAGGAGTCGGCCCCATCCGCCGATTGAAGCCGGCCTGTGCAGCGGCCGCAGCCTACCCCTGATCGTCATTACCCTTGCCGTCAAAGTGCTGCATCGTCGCGGTTTGCGGCCTCGTTGAGGAGCCGCAGATAGGGGTTGTCCGGCGGCGGTTCCCGGAACAGCACGTCCGGGCTGGCGAGCAGATAGCCGTGCAATCGGCGCGACTTGCGCGGCCCCGTGACTTCGCAGGTCCAGATGTTCAGCCCGCTGGGCTGCTTGCGGTGCTGTCCGAGCTTCTCGAAGCGCTTCTGTACCCACTGCCACCCCTCCAGCTTCTCTTGCCTGGCCAGCGCGGCGACTTGAAGGTACTCCTGCGCGTAACGCTGAAACACGCCGGGGCTGACGAGATAGGTCGTTCCAGCGACGGTGTGCACCAGGGCTTTGGCGTCGTTGATGACGAGCTTGCGCATCTGGATGCTCTTGCGCAGCCAGACCATGAAGTGCCCCCCGGAGGGCACTCCGGGATCCTGGAAAGGTTCGAGGCTCAGCTGCGACGGAGGCTCGACCGAAGGGGGTGGCTCGGCCTCGGAGACAGGACAAGCCGGGATCTCCCGTGCTGCGGGTGGAGCGGTGTCGCCCAGCAGATCGAGCAGCGCGGCCACACCGGTGTCCGTGCCTGCGAATGCGATCGGGGCCGTGCTCACGATTACCGCTTCGATACCTTCCATGCGCGGCCCATCGGCCACCGCCGGCGCCTGCGGCGTCGGCCCGGCCTGTTCCTCTTCGACCTGCACACGGCCTGCAAATGGCGCCGGCCGGTCGGCTGCATCCCAGATCATCGCCGGCGACACCTTCAGGAAGGTGAAGGCGTGCGACCAGCCGGCATCACTGGTGACGACTGCCTTCCAGATCGCCTTTCCATCCGGCGTCGGCTGCACGATGCCGTGATCCTGCAGCACGTTGAAGACCGCCGTATTACTCGCCGGGATGCCGTCGATACCCTGCGACAGCAGGTGTGCGCGCAGCTTGTCGGAGACGGTCTTGCTCACCAGCCACAATGCGTCCTGGGTCAGCCAACCGTCCGCCGGGCCGGGCTGGTTCAACTTGCACTCTTCCTTGAGCAGGTAGCGCAAGCCGTCGAGCAGTTTGCGTTGCAGCGCATGCTTGGGCGCCGCCAGCGCCCTGCTGGGATCGCCGCCGAGTTCCTGGGCAACCGAAGCCTGATCGGCCTGCATGACCAGTTCGCCGAGCATGTCGGCGTGCTCGTATTGGCCGGCCAGCACGTACAGCAGCGCGGCCCAGAGATCGGGATAACCGCTGAGCCAGTCGAAGATGTCCCGATCGAGAACGCGCGCGAAAAGCAGCCCGGTGGCGGCGCTGTGCAGGCGGTACTCGCGCTCCTTTCGGTAACGGAAGCGGTAGGGCTTGCGCAATGGACCGTGCCAGGGATGCCAGACGCTGCCGTCAGCGTGCTCGACGTGCAGGTCGACCGCAATCTTGCCGATGTCGTGCAGCAGTGCCGCGTAGGCCGTGCCTGCGGTCCAGGCTTCGGCCTGGGCCGCCTGTGCCTCGGGCGTGACGCCCGCAGGCAGCAGGTACGACTGCCGCAATTTCAGCGCATAGGCGACGATCTCCAGGCCGTGGTCCAGCATGCCGCCCGGATAGGCATGATGGTGGTTCTCGGAGGCCGGGAACTGCTGGACCAGCTCGGCGTAGCGCTCCAGTGGGGCGAGGTAGAGTGTGGCGAACTGTTGGCGGGAGAGCGACGTGCGCTGCCAGATGTGTTCCAGCAGTTTCTGCCGACGCGGCGTGGCCAGCAGCGATGCGGCCGACTCCGGCCGCATCGACCCTTTCGGCGTTTCGGTGGCGGATGCGGGCGGTGTGCCGGCGGTGGGTGGCACCCGTTTGCGCTGGAACAGCGAGAGCATGGCGAACCCCGGATGACGGGCTACTCGGAGGGCGCCTTTTGGCCCTTTCAGGATAGGGCCTTTCCCCTTGGCGCCCTTCCTTTGCCCCTTCCCAGCCCTTTGGCCTTTGTCGGAAGCCTTTCCGTATAGGGCCGCAGCTTCGCGCGTGCCACGATGAATGCGACATGGGGCAATCCCGGCAAGTCGGAAGCTTCAGGGGGCGTTCGTCAGCTCTGGCCCAAGCCGGTGTCGAGGGCGGCAGCTTGCGCAGCGAAGTCGTCGGGGCGCTTCTTGCGAAACGTCTCCAGATTGTTGAGCTTCCAACGCAGGGCCGGCAGTTGGGCGGCGTGCGGGCATTGCACCAGCGACCAGTCCGGTTCTGCGCGCACCAGCCCGCTCAGAAACTGCTTGTGAGCGGTGCTCAGTCGCTGTGGCAGTTCCCGCCGCAGCCTGGTGCGAGTATGCAGCAGAGTCGTCAAGGAGCAGTCCACTTCGGTCATGCCGACAAAGCCCCGCTCGTATTCGCCGGCGATGTCCTTGTCGTTGCCGAACAGCACTTCGTGCGGCGGCCGGTTGTGGCCCGCCAGATAGATCACGAAGCACTCGACCATGCCATCGCCGATGTCGCCCGACTCAAAGAGCTGCCACACGTCGAACAGGTCGCGGGGGTGCTGCCGATCCAGCGCGGCCACCAGCTTGCTGGCGTACAGCTCATCCGGTGCCAGAACGGGCAGCGCGAACTCGACACCGAACAAATCGCTGGTCCTGGCGCTCAGCGGGCGCCGCTCGACGGGCAGCACGCTGCCTCGGAACACGACGTTGACCTCGATCTTCACCTGGCCGACGTCGTTCTCGACGATCAGCTTGGTGTCCCCCAGGTCCTTGGCGCGAACCAGGCGTGTCTGCACGCCCAGTGGAGCAACACGCGTGGCGATGGCGACCAGCTCCCGGTTGATGGCTTGCAGCGCTTCGTCGCGCGGCATCTGCCACGGGAGGTACACCACGTCGATGTCCACCGACAGGCGCGGCATGTCCCGCACGAAGAGATTGATGGCCGTGCCGCCCTTCATGGCGAAGATGTCGTTGGCGAACACGTCGGGCGCAACGGCCAGCAACAGGCGAACAGTGTCCGCGTAGGTCTTATCCATGAGACTTCAGGCTCAGCAGGGTGCCATCATCGAGCCTGCTCATCCAGCGCATGTCGCTGCCGGTGCGAACCGGGTACTGTTCAAGCAGGGCGTCGACATCCACGAGGCTGGTCTCGCGCGCCCAGGTGAGGAACAGGCGCACGGCCTTCACGCTGGTGCAGCAGGACAGCAGCTGTCCGAGCAAATCCTTGCGGGGGGAACGCAGTCCATCAAAGAGGTTGCGGGCCTCCTCGAGGCTCTGCCTGACGCCGGCCTCGTACAGCAGCTCCAGAACGGCACGCTCGGGTGCGGCCACCCGCAGACCCTCGGGCATGCCGGGCTGCGTGGTCAAGGTCTTGCTGGCCAGCGCCATGTCCGGCCAGTCGAACAGGCGGGCGTGGACATAGCGGGCCGGAAAGCGCGAAGTGAACCAGGCCGGCAACGCGAAACGACCGTCGCCCCACAGTACCAGTGTCTCCCGGCTGCCCAGGTTGTGCCGCACCCCCTGCAGGGCCAGGGCGCTCTTGCCGCCGACGTGCAGGCCGGGCACGCGCTGTTGCAGGAACTTCAGCGCACCGTAGACCCCGAATTCATCATTCGGGAAGGCGTAGACGCCATGGGCCAGGCGCACGAGCCACCCGGCGTCGGCATAGTGGGCGGCGAGCTGGGGCGACACCCCGAACTGGCTCAGGATAGCAAGATCGAACGGTGCCCCGCGGGGGAGTCCCGCCTGCAGCCGCTTGATTACCTGATACCTTGAATTTCCGTCCATGATTTACAAATAGCACAAAATCCAATCAGCTCCCTAGTGCTATTGCAGTGACGTGCACGGAAAATAGCATCATGATTTATTTATAATGCCGCATCTAATCACCACACAATCCAAACCGACCCGGCTCTGCCAGCCGCAACCCTCCCTCCTGATCGCGGTCTATGCTGGAGGGCAAGTCACCACCGGCCGCTCCGCGAGGTGAGGCACCATTGAAGCCGAGGCATATGAAGGGGCTGCTCACGAAACGGAAAACATCGTACGCCAAGGACGCGAGACGTCAGGTTAAGACCATAGACGCTGCGCCAGGCGCGTCAGGGAGTGCGGAAGTCGTCCCTACTCTGACGCACTTTCCCAGTTCGGCCTGACATTAGGTTGAGGTATGCCCAATCCTGACGTTCGTGCGCTAGGGCGCCGAGCGGCTGCGCGGCTGCGCGCCAATGATATGAGTGGAAATTTATATGTGTGACTACTAATATGAAGGCATGAAGTTTCCAGAACACGATCAAGCGCAAATCATCCCGGCGCTCAAAGTGCTGGGCGAACCCAATCGCCTTCGGATCTTGTGTGGTTTGGGGCTCGAATGCCGCCCGGTGACGGACATCATCAACGCGACAGGCCTGGGGCAGACCAACGTCTCCTTTCACCTGCGCGTGTTGCGGGACGCGGGATTCGTCCGTGCCGAGCGGCGCGGGGCGTTCATCTACTACTGCCTCGCCGATGCCGAGTTGCTGCGCATCCTGCACGATCTGAAGCTCTGGCTGGACGTGCGTCAAGCCATCCAGGCCGATCAGGTCGCCCGGCCGGTCAAGCATGTGGCATTGGCGAAAACCAGGGAGGAAACGTGATCATGTGGCCGCATGGACCGTGGGAGTGGTTTCCGTTGATGTGGATTTTCCCCCTGATCTTTCTGGTCGTGATGCTGCTCTTTCTTTTCCGCGGGGCAGGCTGGCCGATGTGCGGCGGCCGCGGAATGCGTGACAAAGAAGCCAGCGCACGGGAAATCCTCGACCGGCGTTATGCCCGAGGGGAGGTCAGCCAGGAGGAATACCAACGGATGAGAAAGGAACTCGAGTGATGTTGCAGGACCGGTTATTCCCGGCCACGGCGATGCCTGACCACGACTGGTGGCAAGCCTTGTGGCCCGATCCCGATGGCGTCATCCGGACCTTGCGCATCGAGCCGGGCATGGCGGTGGTCGATCTGGGCTGCGGCGACGGCTACTTCACTGCCGCCATGGCGCGGCAAGCCGCGCCGGGAGCTGTCATCGGGCTCGATCTTGATCCAGCGATGCTGGAACAGGCCAAAATCTCCTGCAAGGCGTTGACGAACTGCGCTTGGCAACTCGGTGACGCGATGGCGTTGTCACGCTTGATCCCAGCCCCGGTCGACTATGTTCTGATCGCCAATACATTTCACGGCGTACCGGACAAAACGGCCCTGGCCCGGGAGATTGCCGCCACCTTAAAGCCCGGCGGGCGTTTCGCCATCGTCAATTGGTATCCCATCCCGCGCGAACAAACGCCTGTGCTGGACAAGCCCCGTGGCCCTGGGACGGAATTTCGCATGTCCCCCAAACAGATCCGTGCGGCAGTTGAACCGGCTGGCTTCGCGCTGGAAGGCCTGGTCGAACTGCCTCCCTATCACTACGGGGCGATCTTTGTACGCACCCAATGAGCGAGTACGGTCTGAAAACACTTAGCGGAAGGCGGACCAACCCGCCCATCCACCAGGAGAATCACCATGGAATCGAAAGACCAGGACACCAAAGCAAGCAACGAATCGCAGCCCGAACAAGGCGGCGGCTCGAACCCGATGGTGATGGGCATGATGATGAGCCAAATGGGCTCAGGTGGTGAAAGCCCCATGGCCATGATGCAGAAAATGATGGGGCAGACGGGCCAGGCCAAGCCCGGTGCTGACCGAGAGCCGCCGATGCAGCAGACCACCGCAATGGCGACGTTCGTGGCAGGGCAAAGTCAACCTTCGGGCGCAGGCATCCCCAACGTAATGAGGGGGGCTCTTCACTGCTCAGAATTGAGGTTCCCATGAGCGGCGTTGTCCTCGAATCGGTGCTGACATGCCCACAATGCGGATTCGCCAAGCGGGAAATCATGCCCACGGATGCCTGCCAGTTCTACTACGAATGCACCAACTGCAAGGCGCTGTTGCGTCCCGATCCCGGTGACTGCTGCGTGTTCTGCTCGTTCGGATCGGTTCCATGCCCGCCGATCCAGCAGCAGCGGGGATGCTGCGGGTAGGTCTTAGCGTACGATTTTTTCCCGTTTCGTGAGATGCCCCCTATGAACATGACCACCAACACGCACAACGGGCGCTGGAACCACCGGCTGGGTCGGGGGGCTGGCCGTGCCTGGCGTGGATACCTGCGCCGCGAGGTGCGTACCGCCGGCTGGCTGGTGACGCGCGGGGTGCCTGCGGGCGCGACCACGGCGGCGCTCTGGATCGTCAAGCTCGCCGTGCTCGGTGCGCTGCTCTACTCCGCGTTCTGGCTGGCCCTGCTGCTTGCCTTTGCGGTGACTGCTGCATGGCTCGTGCAGCACGACGACCCTGATCAAGAGGAACCGCAACCCGAGTGGAGGGAAGGCCCCAACGGCTTCGGGCTTTATGACAAGAGCGACTGGCGCATCGACCCGCATGTGACCGACGACGACTGAACGGCAGTCACTTCTTCGATACGGCGCTCATTGCCATGCCAGCGCCACGCCCCCCAGCGCCTTTGGCGTCCGAGGTGGCGGTGGACAACCCCTGCACGATATTTCCCGTGCGCACGCCTGCCCAGGCCAATGCCATCACCCAGAATGTCGGCAGCACGATGAACATCATCGCCATGACGAAGTTCAGCAGCATGTCGCCAAAGGCGTTGTTCAGACCGATCAGCGGATCAAAGTTCGCGTGAGGCGAATCCGCACCAAACCCCCGGCCATAGAGCGCGTCCAGGAGTGTGCTGTCGAGCCAGCGCGCGAGCTGGAACCAGACATCCACGAAGAACAGCGCGAACTGAACGCAGCTCACGGTCACCGCCGTCTTCAGGTCATAGGTGCCGATCAGCAGCACCAGCGGGATACAAATGACGAGCGCCACCTTGAGCATCGTCAGCACCATCGGCAACGCCTGGCGCACCACGTCCATCGCGGGGAAAAAGCCCAGCGCGCCGACGGTCAGCCCCAGGTCGCTCGCGCCGCGCGTGACGATGTTCGGCAGTGTCCTTTCGATCTGGCCACCGTAGTCGGTGTAGATGGCGCCCTGATTCATCCTCTGCTGCCGCGGTGAGACGACGGCGCGGATCACGGAGTCATTGACCTCGCTTTGCGACAGGAAGCCCACCCAGCGCCCGATGCGGCTCAGCAGGTCCGGGGCGACCTCTGCCAGCAGCCGGCTGCGCAGTCCCTCGCCGCCATCGGTCCACCACTGCCGGCAGGACGGATAGCCGCCGCCGCTGTCCACCTGTGCCAGCCCTGCATCGCGGGTCGCGTCGTAGGGCCAGGCCGTGCGTGGGGTCTTGGAGCGATAGGTGTCGTAGAAGCCAGGCGTGTCGAGGAAGTAACTCGACCCGATCCAGGTGACGTCGTTCATCTGCTCGTCCGAGAGTGTCGGCCGGTTCATGAACAGCTTGGCGCGCGACGGCCCGTAGCAGTCGTGCGTGAAGTCGGCGACCTCCTGTGCCAAGACTGGATCATCGATGCGCGTGGCATCGACATCCATGCGAATTTGACGCAGGTCCGTGCCACAGGGAATCGCCGCCACCGCGGCGCCCGTGACCGCCTTCGAGATGGCGTGCATGAAGAACCACCACACCGGCACCAGCGCACTCTGGTTGTCGAGCGTGGTGTAGACGTTGGCCCAGCCCGTGTCGTTGGGCAGCGGGACGCTGACCTGACATTGCGCGGAGCGCGTGGTGTCGAACTTGATCGTGGCGAGATCCACCGGGATGAACGGGATGCCGGCGAACAGGATGACCACGATCGCCACCCACACCCGGTTCTCGATGCGCATCGACGACAACACGCCCTTGTTCCCCTCGTCCGCGCCTTCGCTGCGGGCCTTCAGCCATTCCTGGATCACGATGACCACAAACGGCAGCGCGAACACCCCGCTGGCCACGAGGATGTTCCAGATGCCGTTATTGACCACCCAGGCCACCAGCGTCAGGTAATACTCCAGGTAGTCCGTGGTGTAGAGCGTCATGCCTGCCTCCGGGTCTCAGCCGTGCCGCATCAGTTGGCTCACTTCCAGCGCGAGCACGGAGATCACGGCCGCGATCTCCGTGCGCAGCAGGCGCTGATGCGTCGCGCGGGCGGACTCACGCCGCAACAGGCGCCGACGCATCCACCACCAGCCGTAAGCCGTCGCTCCGTAGAGGCACAGCCGCCACACCAAGAAGTAGCCGGCGTGCGCCTGCAGCCAGTGCTGCCAGCCCTCGACGCCGCCGACCACGTGGACGCCGACGATGTTCACCGCCGCCGCGGCAGCCACCAGCAGCAGGGTGCACAGCAGCGCCACGCCGACGCGGCGGTTGAACAGCCATGCCCGCCGCGGCCAGGCCAGTCGGTTCATGGCGTACTGCTCCGCGGCTTCTGGACTTCCCGCAGCCGGTCGCGCGTGGTGTCACCCTCGAACACGCCGCGCGAACCGGCAGCGCGGGTGCTGTGGCGCTGGATGATCGCCATCGCCGAGTTGCCGGCCAGGGTGCGGCGCAGCTCCAGCTCGGTCTTAAGGTTGTTGATCTCCTGTTCCAACGCGCTGTTCTCCTGGTCGACCGCCTGCACGGCCAGCTCGTTGGCGGCGACGTTCGGCTCCTTCTTGCCGGTGAGCAACGTGCGTTGCAGCAGCAAGGCCTTCTCCAGCACGCTGGACAGCGCCGCCTCCGACGCCAGGCGCTTGCCCAGCACGTCCTGATCGGGTTCGTCACGGAGGGCCTCGATCACGCCACGGGTGATCGGCAGCGAGCTGCTGCCGGCCGTGTCGAGATTGGCCGGCGTCGTCGGTCGGGCGCCCGACACCAGTTCCTGCAGCACCTGCAGCTTGGTCTCGTACTCTTCCTGGATCACCGGCGTGAGTCCGACGCCAGGCGTGGTCTGGGTCTTCGTGCAGTTTTCGCAGGTGCGTTGCTCGCGTTCGCCCAGCACCCGGTTCGCAAAGGCCGCGGCCTCGCCAGGCGACGACCATGTCTGGCAGGTCAGGCGGTTGCCGCAGGCACCACGCGCGATTGACGAGGTATCGGTCGCACTGCGCCCGTTGAGGAGGTTGTAGCCTGCGCGCGTCACGTCGCCGACCACCTTGATCGAACGCTGGCCGGCGCCGCCCGCGCTGCTGCCGCCGACCCAGGGCACGCCGTTGTTCCCCTTGTTGGACTCGGCCTGCTCGACGGCGGAGACGGCATCTGTGCTGCCAACCGCGTCCCGCAGCGCCATCCCCTCGGCGAGCTTTTCCCAGCCCGCCTGGCCGCCAGCCATGTCCGCCATCCGATTGGCGATGGCACGGCAGGTCATCTTCGAGCGGTCGAAGTCCAGGCGCGCCTGGAGGATGCCGTTCGTCAGCAGGTTGTAGAGCCCCGGGTCGGCGCGCTGGATGATCAGGGCCGGCAGCGAGGCCACGGCGGTGGTGGCGTTCTGGATCACGTTGCTCATGATCGTCTGGAAGCCGTTGGTGATGCCGTTGAGCTGGTTCTGCAGCGTCGTGGTGATGCTCATGTCGCCGCAGATCAGGTTGCTGTTCCAGCCGACCCCCACGCCGATGCTCTGCATGTTCCCGGCACCACCCATAGACACGGCACGGCCGCCGCCGATGCTGTAGAGCAGATCATCGCCGATCGCGCTGCCAATGACATTCACGCCATTGGGGTCGATGCGGGTCTGCGCCCAGGCGGCGCCGACGACCAGCGTGATGGCTGCCACGAGCAGCGTGGCCCGCAGGTGCGGCATCGCGCGGCGGAGGAAGTCAGGCGGGGAGGCGTTCATCGGGGGTTCCTCACATGAAATCGACGCTGCCGAGGAAGACTTGGCCACGGCGCCGGCAGCAGGAGTACGGCCGCCACAAGGTCCAGGCGTAGTCACCGCGCTGGGCCTGCACCCGTGGATTGCCATGGGGAAAGACCGCGCAGGAGGTGGAGAGCGTCGGCGTCAGCTCCTGCCACTTGCCCGTCGAGGCGTCGGTCTCCATCAGCGCGCCGGCCGGCCAGTAGCCGTCGCGGGCGTTGGCCAGCAGCGGCTGGTAAACGTGGATCTGGCCGCGGCGCGTCACGATGTCGCCCGCGCGCTGCGCGACCACGGCGCCGCTCATGTGGTCGTCGGTCTGGTGCAGGAAGCCACCGCGGGGATACACGTTGCCCCAGAGGTTAAGGCCGGTGCGCGTACCGATTTCGCGCAGGCTGGGAATCAGCGCTTCCGGATACGCCATCTCGGGGACGTTGTAGCGCCAGGCCAGCGTGTCGAGCGTGCTCAGCAGATACGGCATGAAGGCCGTGCCTGCGCCCTCGCAGGCGTAGCCGGAAGCGCTGGCGAACTGGCTGAACACCATCCCGGCCGGATGGCCGATGACATCGGCGTTCTTGAACCTGGCGAGGTTGTTCTCGTTGTCGTCGTTGGTCGTGCCGTCACCGCCAGCCTTGGCGGTCGGGTTGGGCATGCTCATCGCCCTGACTTCCAGCCACGGGTTTTCGCCGGTGTTCGAGTAGCTCGACACCACCGCATCGGGAACGTAGTGGCGCACCTTGACCGAGGTGCGAACCGAGCAGCCGGATCGCCCGCAGTTCAGCCAGTAGCAGACGCCCACGACGCGGTACGCCAGGCAGTCGGACGACAACGCCGACGAGACGATGGTGGCGGTGTCCAGGGCGAACGTCGACGTGGCCATGCTCAGCAGCAGCGCGGCGACGGTGGTGTGCAGGCGCGGGCAAGCCAACCAGAGGCTCACGGCTGCGCACCGCGGTATGCGTTGATGCGCACAACGGCGCGGGGCACGTCGGACTCGCCGTAAACCACGTAGCTTCGATCGAGCACCACAGCGGGAATCTTGGCGATCCCCAGCCCCCAGGCATCCGCGACACCCTGATAGGCATGGCCGATGCGGCGCTGCAGGGCCTCGCCGCCGTCGCGCAGTCGCTGGCGCACCAGAGTAGTTGCCTTGTCAGGATCGTTGGGCAGATCCGTGGCGATCTCGGCCTCAATGCGCGCTGGCAGGTCTAGCTCGATGATCCGCACACCGACAGAGGCCTGAACCGGGTGGTGGCTGTCGGTGACGACGATGACATCGTCGGCCCAAGCGGAGGGGCCGAGCAGCACAGCCAAGAGTCCGGCCGCAAGCAGGTACCACTGCGCTTCAGATGGAATGGGTATGGGAGCTGGCATGTCGAGCCACCGTGAAAGCGATCAGGGTGGGTAGTCGACTCCAGGGGGGCGATGGAAGCGACTGTCAAACCGTAATCATCACTCTCCGGTTTGATGCGACAACAGCAGCGAACGTCATGGGCTGCTCAGGATGCAAAAAAACGGGAGGCTGGAAGCTCCCGTCAAGATCAATGCGCTGCCATCTGGAGGACCTTACGTACGCGGCTGCGCCAGATCCTATCCATCAGTCTCCTTCTTCCGCGAGCTCGTCACTTTCCGGCTGGCATGCACGGCCAGCACGTTCTGCACGAAGCGGATGCCTGTCGTGCGCGCAGCGAATGCCGTGACCAGATATTGACCCAGGAACCAAGCGGTCGAGATCAGAAGACGAGGCGTATCCAGCCCACTGAAGTACATTACCGCGGGTACTATGGGCACGAGCAGCAGCGACATGGCGGCAATGTCGCGGAACAATAGATAGTTCTTGTGGCTGTCCACGACCGAGGGGTCTGAATCGACCTGCTTGTAGAGGCCATACCACTTCGCGTTCTGGTCACGTTCACCCACAGGGAACTCGCCGACGTTCTTTTTCAGCTTCGTCAGGTCGATGCGGTGATCCGCCGGCGCGTGCATGGAAAAGGCACGCGAACCTGGCAACGGATGCTTGCAGCGCCAGAATACGAGGATGGCCTTGTGGTCGGCTGAGATCAGCGACGAGAAGATCAACACCGGGATCGGCAACAGTGCGGTCAGGCTGGCGCGAACGACCGCCAGTCGAGTCGGCGTCAGATCCTCGATCGCGGTGTGGAAGGCAAGGACCAGAAGGACGAGGAAGTCCAGGATGAGCGTCGCCACCAGCCATGCGAGGTTGCGGCCCTTGAGTGTCTTGCTGCCGTAGTCTTTGGTGTCCCTCATCCATAGCACTCCGTATAGATGGTGAAATCGCCACGATCGTTGACGTTGAATTGAATCCAGCCATCGCGTCGCGTCGTGAGCACACGGCGCTGTTTTCCGGTCGTGGCGACAAGAACACCGTTCGGCCAGTGATCTATGACGCGCTGGCGATAGGTCTGAGTCATCCCCTGCGTATCATGGACGATTGCTTTGTCGGACATCACGATCGCTCGCGGGTGACAGTAGTCGAATAGCGCCCGACAGTAGCCGTTCTCTCGGCCGTGGTGGGATGCCACGAGCACGGTCGTGTCGATGAGCTCAGCTCGAAATGCCGGCTGTTCGAGCAGCGCCAGCCATCCGTCTTCTTCGAGGTCGCCGGGAAACAGAATCTTGAATGGGCCGTACTTGAAGAATGCCACCATGCTCAGGTTGTTCGTGTCGTAGAAGGGTGGCGTCGAGTTCCAAAACGTCCTCACCGAGATGCCTCCCATACTCTCATCGAAGGGGACGTCCACGGGGTAGACGTAGCCGGCATGAATGTCCAAGTATCGTTCGATGTCCTCGGTCAGTTCGCCGCTGGCCTCCTTGATGATCCTCATGACTTCGGGTGACACGCTGCGATTGCGGAAGAACGTGGATACCGTGATTCCCTCTTTCCACAAGTTGTTCAGATCGCTGATGTGGTCGAGGTCCGCATTCGTCACGAACAGGTAGTCCAGAACGTTGCGCTTCAGGTGGTGCTTGATGTAGGTGCTCGGCTTCCAGCCCGTCGTGCTGTTGTCACCCGAGTCGATCATCGCCAGGCGCCCTTCCACGCCGTAGGCAGAGCGATGCGTGAGCATGGCGCAGGCACCATGTTCCACGTCCCATATCTTCAAGATCATCTCGCCTCACATATCACTGTATCGCGCCCTGCAAGACCCGCAGGTCTTGCTCTCCGACGATGAGCTGAACAGCCGGCAGGCCGTCATCGGCCATGCCGAGTGCCAGATGGACGAGTTGCACCAGGTCGTGTCGGCTCGGAGATGCGGAGTGGCCAGGCGGATGGCTATGCCATTCGCCGACGTAGCCGACCATTTCCGCGGTGCGCTTCGCGGCGACCTTGACCGCTTCGGCAAGTCCGGCGACGCCACGCTCGAAGGAGTCGGGGCTGGCCTTGCTGTCGGAGGGCGCTGGCAAGCCGGCGACGATGACAACAGCCTTGATGTTGAAATCGTAGTACCCGAGCAGCACGCCACCGGTTTCGTTGGGAAAGCTTTGCTGGCGCAAAGCCCGCAACTGTTGTTCGACGCCGTCGTCGATGTAGAGGTCAAGCTCGCCCAGCGCGATACGCCGCTCGGGCACTGCTGGCACATCATGCACCTCGACGCCGCCACGCGCAGGATCGCGTTGCCAGATCCGAATCAGGGCATCCTCGCGCGCCACAGCGGCCTGGATCTGCTCCGCCAGCGTGCTTGCCTGGCCCAGGATGCGCGAGTAAGGCATCACAAGTGAGATGTCGCGGCAACTCGCCCCGCTCCAGAAGGTGCTCGCGTGGCCGTCGAGGTGGACTCTTCCCCAGTCCTGCTGGATCAGTGCGCGATAGTACTGCGCCTCCAGTGTGCGAAGCCGTCGCATCCGCTTCGCATCCTCGGCAAGCAGCACTGCAGCGTTGCCATTCGGTGTGACGAAGACGGAGAAATGTCGCGGAAGGGTATCGACCGCGCTGGCCGCTCGTGGGTATTCGAGTGTGGTCGAGGCGTCGATGGCCAGTGCGGCGCCGGCGAGCGCCTGTGCGAAATCCGCCTGTGCAAAGTCGCAGGCATCAGCCGCTAGTGGGACGATCTCGGTCGCTCCTTCCATTGCGGCGGCATGTAATCCTGCGACTACCGTGGCCTTGGTCTCGCCAATGTGTTGCGCGTAGGCACCGTGCCGAGAGAGGTTGTGCGGCTTGATGTGATCCTTGTCGATAACCGTCCAACGTCCCCAGCCGTTGCGGCCCCATAGATTCAGCAGCGCGCTGCCGAGCGAGCCTGCGCCGACCAATACGCCCGCTGGCCCTTCTTCCGTGACACCGGATTGACGCATCGCCGCCGTTCGGTCGTTTTGAGTCAGGACAGCCATCGGCAGGATGGGCTGCCCGCGCCATGCCGTTGCTGGTTGCTGGTTCAGCAGGTCCTTGTAGTACCGTTTCTCATGGACAAACAATGCACCGCAGGCGATGCCGAGTTCGAGGCCGCCAATCGGTACAAGGAATGCCCGATGCGCGACACCATCGGGCTCGGCTTCGACGCTTCGGCGAATGGGGATATGCAAGAGGATGATCGTGCCCTTGTCGTCAGCCGAGGCGGTCGTGCCTGCTTCATCGATGTCAGCCTGTAGCGCTTCCCGTAGAGGACCAATCAGGTCTACCTCGCGTCGTGCCAGTACATCCGCCAGTTGCCCCAGCGTCACAGGATCACGCTCGACGAGGCCGTGCAAGATGGGGGGCAGCGCCAGTTCAATGTGCTTGGTCGTCTTGACACGCGGGGCGATCTTCGCAATGGGTTCCAGAAAGCAAGTGAAACAGCCGTCAGGGCGTTCATGCCGGAGAACGATGGCGAAACGCCGAGCGGGATCTTTGCGGAGTTCGGTCAGATTCCACGGCAGAACGAGTTCGTACTTGCTGGCAAAGAAGAGATGCTCAACCGGCTGGTCCGCCGGGTGTAGCTCGCCTCGGGCGCTCTTCTCCAGCCACCACTGGATGCGACGAAGGAATGCTTCGGGCGTCCAAGTGCGCATTACCGCTCCGGCTGGCTCGAAATACAGGCATAGGCTCGCAGGCGTGCCGGGTACGCCTTGGTTCTGATGCATCAGGATCGGGAAGTCCTGACGCAGCGCCAACACCTCGATCAGCCTCTTGGGGTCATTGGGGACACACAGCGCCAAGCGCTCACGGTACCGGATGCCGACCGGATTCTTCGGCGGTACGTCGTCACACTCGACCTCCACGACGAGACATTCGAGCGTGGGATCGCCGTCAACGGGATGGCGGAGAATCTGGACAAGCGAATAGTCGCGCTGACGCTGGACCGCGCCAAACAGCGCTTTCGCACGGGGGATCGTTAGTTCGCTGGCGTCCTTGACCTCTACGACGTTCGCGAGCTCGTGGTACGCATCCGGCATCATCCAGCTCGTCAGCCTGCGCGCGGCGGAGTTGAGGTGATGATGGCCGGCGCGCCGATGGACGCTGAACGCTTCCAGGTAACGCCGCCGCTGGCAATCTCGAAGGAGATCGGTTCTGGCTTGTTGGCGTTCGGCTCCTCCATCGTCACCAGAAACTTGCGTCCGCCGACTTCCTTCAAGTAGCGCTCGTAGGTGTTGCGGGCTTGGATGTGCGGTGGTTGCACTTGCTCGTAGGACTCCTTGATGTCTGGAATGGGCTTGCTGCAACTGACGATGTAGGCGTCGCGCTTCCCTTGGAGCAACAGTTCCTTGACCAGCGGCTTCGGCTCAGTCTCTTTGTCGCCTTTCTGGCCTTCCTCGTTGAGTGCCAGATAGCTGCAATGGTGCGGGATGTTGTACAGATTCCAGGCGAGGCGATCATCGTTCTTGTGGTACCTCGTCGTGCGGACGATGTCTTCCATTTCCTCCCAGGTGGCATCGCCCACTTCTAGGTAGTCGTAATACGCGCCATCTGCCAGGAAACGTACGTTGAACACCAGCGAGGCGCGGTTGCGGATGATGTCTCCTTCGTCACAATGCTTGATGAAAGGTGAGTGGCAGAAGAACTCAACCCCATCGCTGGCCAGCGAGAGTCCGGGGACAATTGTGCCGGCGTCTATGAAGAGATGATCGCGCGCCGAAGCCGATTCTCCCCGTTCTTTCAGTCGAGGTTCCAGCCAATCGGCGAGCGCCTTCGGCTTCGAGAACACAAGGATGTCCTTGCCTTCCAGTAGGCGGTGTCGCGCCTCTTGCCGGAGCAGTACAAACTCTTCCTGCTGATGGTCCTTGTCGGCCTCCTCCAACAGCATGGCGGCTGGTACCCAAAGCTCCCGAATCTTGATCCGGCCTTCGCCTTGGTACTTCTTGGCATGCTGAAGCTCGAAGAAGTCGGTGCTGCCTTGGATGTGATCCAGGTCCGCATGAGTGAAAGCCACCACGTCGAAGTAGTCACGATCGACTGCCTTCAGTTCGTCCTTGAGACGGGACTTGAGGTCGATTTCCGGGGTGTCGGTATCTTCGGCTCTATCGCGGTGGCAAAAGTCGAAGAGAACGCGACGGCCGCCAGACAGGACAATCTGAGTGGTGTCCCCGTTTCCGACCGGGTAGAAGACAACCTTATGCACGTCTGCCACGGAGTACTCCTTATTCAGGATAAGTGGCAGCTTTGCTATTTAGCACTCTACCACTGAGAGTGCTAACACTATATATGGGAATCTTATGACGATCAACACACTATATATAGATTGTCAAGCGATGTGCGTCGCAAAAGGTGCGCTCCGTCGTGCAGGCAATACCGCCTGAGTAGCTGGGTGACCCCAGTGGTCCGTCATTGGGACGCCACGGCCCCGCGTCCATGCCGGGTAATCGGGATAGGGGGCGGCCAGGATATCTGACCGATCCCCTCCCACACCACCCGGCATGCGGGTCCGCACCGGGCGGTTCGAGTTGTTGAGGTCATGAAAGCCGGGGCACGCCGAGTCGGTCGAAGTAGGCGATAGGCATCGCGCGGTTCAATCTCAGGCGGCTGTTACGCCACCAACATCGACTGTTCGCCGCCACCTTGCGGGCATCCTCATCAGAGGCGCCCATCGCCTTCAACTCCCGATACATCGTCTTGCCCCGGCGCCAATGCTTGAGCTGCACTGCCCGCAGCCGGTGTCGAATCCACTCGTCGAGCCCGCGGAACACGTTGGGTGTCTGCACAAGCTGGAAGTACGCCTTCCAACCCGGCATGTAAGCCCGCAGCCGTTCGGCGATCTCAGACAGGTTGCGCCCGCCCGAGCGGCGTGTGAGTTGCCGGATGCGTTGCTTGAAGGTCTTCAGCGCCTTGTCGGCCACCCTGCACTTGACCTGTCCGCCTGAGCCGTACCAGAAGGCATAGCCCAGAAACTTGCGGCGGGAGGCCGGTGCGACAGCCGTCTTGGCCTCGTTGACCTTCAGGTGGAGTCGATCATAGAGCTTCGTCAGGCCCGCCAGCACCCGCTCGCCCGCGCGGCGACTACGCACATACACATTGCAGTCGTCGGCGTAGCGCACGAAGCGGTGACCCCGTCGCTCCAGTTCCCGATCCACCTCGTCGAGCAGCACATTGGCCAGGAGCGGCGATAGCGGGCCGCCTTGCGGCGTCCCCTCGTAGCGCTCCATGACCACGCCGCCATCCATGATCCCGGCCACGAGGTAACGACGGATCAGCCGCAGCACGGCCTTGTCCTCGATTCGCCTCGCCAACCGTTCCATCAGGATGTCGTGATTGACCCGGTCGAAGAACTTCTCCAGATCCACATCGACCACCACCCGGTAGCCGTACTGCACATAGCGCTGTGCATCGAGCACCGCGTCGTGTGCACGGCGTCCCGGACGAAAGCCGTAGCTGTGTTCAGAAAACGTCGGATCAATCCTGGGCTGCAAGACTTGCAGCAGAGCTTGCTGGATCAGCCGATCCGTCACCGTCGGAATCCCCAGTTCGCGCACCCCGCCATCGGGCTTCGGGATATGGACGCGGCGCACCGGCAGAGGCCGGTAGCTGCCATCCAGCAAGGATTCCCGAATCCGGGGCCAGTGCGTTCTCAGGAAGTCCGCCGTCTCGGCAATCGACAACCCATCCACCCCAGCACTGCCGCGATTGGATTTGACGCGTTTCCACGCTGCCTCCATGTTCGCTTTCGCGAGTGCCTGCGCAAGCAGGTCGTCTCGCCCTGGGCTTCCGGTGTCATGCCGCGCCGTCCGTGCTTCATCGCGCACCGCTTCGGGCGCGGCTTCACCTTGCCCTCCCGCGTTGCGCCCCGCATGACCGGGCTTCTGATGCACTGCACGTCCGAGCGACACGGCTTTCGGCCCTCCTACTCGTTCGGCCCTTCGCCCCAAACCGGCGGCTACTACGGCCTATGCTGACTTCTCGCTCCGGCTCAGCACCGTCGCCCTTTCAGGCACAAGGCGAGATCTCCCCAGGTAAGAACGCACTCCTTCGCTGCACAACCGCCGGATTTACGCCGCTTCGCCTTGATCACGAGAGCTTCGCGGCTTCTTGCCCGCTCGCCCTGCTCGGCAGCGCCTTCTATCCGATTCTTGTCCATCGGCTCGCAGCTTATGCTCCACGCTTCCTTCCCACGCTCGGTCACCCTCACGCAGTTGCGCTTCACTTCGTTCGCTGTGATCAACTTACGGCGGGACTTACACCCGCAGGAGTGCGCCCATGCTGGGCGCACAAAAAAGTCCACAGGCGCCCCAGAAGGGACACCTGCGGTGCGGACTACAACAAGCCGGCTTCGGCGAACGAGTACGGGCTGCCGTTGCCGATGATGAAGTGATCCAGCACCCGGATATCGACGGTGGCCAGGGCGCTCTTCAGCCGCTCGGTGATCGCACGATCAGCGCCCGAGGGCTCGGTGCTACCCGAGGGGTGCTGATGAGCCAGGATCAGGGCCGAAGCGTTGAGCGCCAGTGCACGCTGAACCAATACCCGCGGATACACGGGAGTCTGGTCGACCGTGCCCTTGAACAGCGGCTCGAAGGCGAGCACCTGGTGCTGGCTGTTGAGAAACACGACGGCCAGGATTTCGTTCGGCTCCGCGACCAGTTTCAGGCGCAGGTAGTCGCGCACGGCGGCGGGACTCTCCAGTGCTGGACCGGCCCGGAACACGCGGTTCTCCAGCAGCGTGATCGCCTGCCGGATGATCCAGTCTTCGTGCTGGGATGCGATCAGGGTGAGCGATTCCGGGCCGGAGTCGGCGATGACATAAGACATGGCGAACCTCCAATGGATGAGATCGGAGGGCGCCTGCCCCTGGAGGGCAAACCCTCCTGGGGACGATGGGTATGGAACAGGTGACGAGCGGGCATCCACCACCGCGGGTGCAGTGACTGTTCGCGTCAAGGGATGCGATGCGAACGGGTTTCGATCAACGCGGACCAGCCGCGCCGCAGCCTTGAGGATCGATGGCTACCTGGGCATGTCACCGGCAACGCCGGCGGGCATGTCTGGGGAATGGGCGGGTTCGGCTACGGTCGTGCTGCCGGCGGCGAGCAGGTCAATGGCCGACAGCAAGGCATCGCCTTCGACGGGACCGTGCAGCAGGAGGGTCCTGCCGGACTCGCGGTCGCGCAGTTGCAGGGCCGGCGTGGCCGCGATGCCCTGCTGTGCGGCTTCCACCGACTGGGCACGGACTACTGCATCGGGGCGCTCGCTGTCGAGACAAGCCTGCATGGCCGGCGTGAGGTCGGGATAGCGCAGGCCCTCCGGCAGGCCCTGGCCGTCGCCACGGGTGTTCGAATAGAGCCACGCCACGGCCTGCCAGAACGCGGCATGTCCGCCAGTCTCACCCGCGCACTCGGCCAGGCGTGCCCCGGCAGTCGCGGCCGGCTCGTGCATGGACAGCGGCAGGTGGTGCCACTGCCAGATAACCGCGGGATGGGCGTCGATCCAGCGCTTGAGTGCAGGGAAGTAGGCCCGGCAGTACGGACACTCCAGGTCGGCGTACCCGACCACCGTGAAGCGCGCATCGGCACGGCCATAGAGCCAGGGCGGGCCGGCCGGTTTCGGCACTTCGGACCCGGCGGTCGCCAGGGACATGGGCTCGGCGGTCGGATGCGGCTCGCGCAGCAGCATCCACGAGGCAAGCGCAATCGCCACCACGATCAGCAAACCAATCCAGGGAGGACGGCGGGCGATTGAAAGCATGCGCATCGTGTCGCTCCCGTCAGGCCAACGTGCCCAGCGCCAGGGGTTCGATGCCTCGCGCACGGTCGATCTTCTCCGCCACGCGGAAGGCGGCATCCAGCTCGCTGATGCCGTGCTGCTGCATCAACTGGAAGCGTTCGGCCTTCTCCTCGGGCTCGGTCATCGCCATCGCCAGGTAAAGGCTGGGCGGCACGGCGCGGAACAGCGCCTCCATCGACTTCGACAGAATCACGCCTTCGGAAAACTTGCCGGCCTCCTTGCGCGCCGAGAGCATCAGCGCCTTCTGCGAAGCATTGAGTTCGCGGAAGCGCGCGATCTTCTCGACTTCATCGGGTGGCATCGACAGGCAGATCCACCACTCGATCATGTTGAGCATCGGCTCGGCCGCTTTCGGCAGATCGTCCAGGTTCTGCGTGGCGAGCCAGAACCAGGCGCCGATCTTGCGCCACATCTTGGTGATCTTGACCACGTAGGGCGCGAGCAGCGGGTTCTTCGTGATGATGTGGCCTTCGTCCGTCACGTTGATGATCGGGCGGCCCAGGAACTGGTCGCGCTCGGCGATGTTGTTGACCGTGTTGATGAGCGAGATGTAGGCAATCGAGAGCTGGGCGTTGTAGCCCTCGCGCGCGAAGGTGGCCAGGTCCACGATGGTGATGTCCGCCTCGGGCCACGGAGTGCCGGACCGGTCGAACATCTCGCCGTCCACGCCCTGGCAGAACATGTCCATGGCGTCGGCCATCTCCAGCAGCCGTGCGCGCCGCAGCTCCGGCAGCGTGGCGTCGCGGGCGCGCTCACGCAGCGCGTCGCGCACGTCGCGGGTCAGCACTGTGCGCTTCGCCGCCACGCAGCACTGCGCCGCATCGAGAATGCACTGGCGGATCAGGCTGCGGTCGGCGCGGGTCATGCGTGCTTCTTCCTTGTCCTCGCCCCCGGTGATCATCAGTCGTGCAGTGATCTCCAGCTCGCCGAGCACGTCGCGCTGCTCATCGCCGTCCACCGCCAGGCCGGCGTCGGGCTGGTCGTCGTCGAGCGCATCGGCGTCCAGCGTCTGTACCTGGCTCGGCGTATCGACCAAGCGCCAGGCGTCGGCGAACGGAGCCAGACTGACGCCCGCGCCTGGCGCGAGCTTCACCCGATGCACGGTGAGGCCCAACCGTGCCGCGAAGTCGCCGAACAGGCCGAAGCTGTTGCCCGCCTCGACGATGAACAGGCGCGGCCGATAAATCGCCGTCACCTGATTCAAAATGTTGTTGAGCGTCGCGCTCTTGCCCGAACCCGTGGGGCCGAACAGGAACAGATGTGCGTTCATCTGTCGGTCGAGGCGGTTCAACGGATCGAAGGTGATCGGACAACCGCCGCGGTTGAAGAACGTAATGCCCGGATGCCCCGTGCCCTGGCTGCGGCCCCAGACCGGCGCCAGATTTGCCGCATGTTGCGCGAACATGAGCTGGGTGTACCACTGCCGCTTGTCGGCAGCCGGATCGAACACGCACGGCAGCCAGCGAAGGTAGCTGTTCAGCGGCGCCACCTCGTCGTCTTCGCGTACCGGTTGGAGGCCGGCGTTGAGCATCACATTGACGAGCTGCAGGCCACACGCATCGAGCTGTTCCAGATCGCGGCCACGCAGGTAGAACGCCAGCGCGCCGCGGTAGAGCTTGTGCGCGCGGCCAATCAGGCCGCGCGCCTGCTGCACGTCCTGCCGGGCCTGCTCCGAGGCCAGGGTCTCGCCGACGGCCTTTCGGGCGAGGTGGTTGAGGTGCGCCTCGAGCACGTCCTGGGGCGTGGCGACCACCGTCAGGCACATCACCGTGTCCTCGGGCATCTGGTCGAAGAGCGCGTTCATCGCGTCGCCACCCTTGCGCGTCTCGCCCGTCAGATGGCCGGTCGCCGGCGGCGTGCGCAGACGATCCATCACAATCACCCGATGCGGCATGCCGTCGAAGAACCACAGGCCATTGGGCACGTCCGAGCGTGGCTGGCCAAAGAACAGGCGCTGTGCGAAATCGGTGCCGCTGGCGAGTTCGATCTCGCCCTCCTCCCGCTCCTCCGGATAGCGGGTCAGCGCGTAGAAGCGTTCCCGATCTTCGGCAGTGGCGCCGAGCAGGGTCGGATTCGGGTTGAACCAGCGCAGCAGCCAGGCGTGGATGTCCGCCGCGGCAAGACGCCGCGCCTTCACGCCGGCATTCGCCAGCCCGCCGACGAGGCGGTCGCAGATCGTGGTCAGCGCCTGCTCGGGCGACTGGCCGCGCCGCGAGGCCGGGGCCGCGGACGTGCGGCGGTAGACCACCATGCGTACGCGCCGGACCTGGCCCCGCCACGGCAGGCGCGTCACCGTAGTGTCCTCGAACAGGCCACCCGGCTTGGCGATGGCACGCAGGTGATGGGCAAAGAAGCGCAGGTAGAATTCGCTGAATGCGCTCCCCTGTGCACGCGGCCGCAGATAATTCCCCAGGGACCGCAAATAGTTGTCCCAGTTGGCCTCGTCCTGGGCATAGAGCTGCACCACCCAGGGGTTGTCGTCCAACTCGTCGAAGGCGTCCTGCAGGGCGTTCTCCAGCGCATCGCGCGCCTGCCAGAGCCAAGCCATCTCGCGGCCCTCGGTACCGACCGGCACCAGCTCGAAGAAGGCCGCCACCGACTGGCCATCTTCAAGCAGCATGCACTTGCCGCCGGGCAGATACTCGACCCAGGGCAACAAGTCCGCGAACGACGGCGCAACGCCATAGAGCGCATCGTGGTCGGCCTGGGTGGCCGGCCTGCGCCGGCCCCTGCCCCGGCCGTGCGCGCTGCCCGGCTCGGCGACACCCTCTGCCGCCAGCGCCGTTACGTGCCGTGCCCAGGCATCATCGGCCGCATCCACGGCGTCCACAGGCGATGCGTCCGCATTGCGCGACCACGGCAGCGACCAGACCATCAGTAGTCCTCCACGCGCTCGCCCGGCATCGCGTACTGCACGCGCTGGTAGAGCGGGAACACCGTGCTGTAGCCGGGCACCGGAACCGGGTCGGTACCCGCCAGGTGCGGGAACACGTACATCACCAGGTCGGGGTTCGGCAGGCGGTGGAACTGGCGGTAAATTTCGTTCTGTGCGGTACGGGTGTAGCGCGCCTGCACACCGGACGCCACCTGCACATCGGCCTCGGTCAGCGGCCGGCGCAGGCCCTGGCGCGCATCGAGCAGTTGCCGCGCGCCCTGGCCGCCGCCCGCGCTGCCGCCCGTCTCCTGCTGCCAGATGTCGAGCATGGTGCTGCTGCCGTGCGGCAGCAGCTTCTCCTTGCTGGTGGCGCAGCCCCCGAGCAGGGTGGCCGCCAGCAGCGCGGCGGCCGCGTCAATCCAGATCCGAGACATGGGCTTCTCCGATGCGGTGGTGGACCCGACGTCCCTTGGCGTCGTAGTCGATGTCGAGCGGCTGCTCCAGATGCACGGCCACCCTGGCGCCGGGCTGCACGTAGACCGCCGCGAAGGCCTGGCCGTAGAGCTTGTTGACCCAATCGGCCATGTCGCGCACGCCGCCCGCGAGGATGCGGCCCATCGCTTCGTTGCCGCTGATGCCGACGGTGCCGAGCGAGCCGTTGCTGTTGGCGACCACGGCCACGCTGCCGCTGTCGGACTCGATGAGCGAGGCCGCGCCTGCGCCGGCCGCGGTGATGAGCGCCTGGCTGCCCAGGTACTGCTGGGCGTTGCTGCGCCGCTCGCCGCTGACGCAAGGAATGCCGTAGGGGTCGCTGATCCAGCCCAGGCCGCCCTGGGTTCTGGCACCGTCGTGACCGGCGTTGCCGCCGCTGCTGCCGCCCTTGCTGCTGTCCTCCGGCAGCGTGCGGATGGTGCCGTCCTGGAACACGAACGTGACCGAGCGGATCTGCCCGCGCACGCACGAGAGCGTCCAGTCGCCCGAGGCCGTGCCGCTGACCACGGCGCCGGCCACGTCGGGGATGTCGATGCCGTTGGCCGTGAGGTTGTCCGGACCGATCAGCACCTTGAACGGGTACGGATCGTTGACGGTTCCATCGATCGGTACGCGGCCGATCAACGCCGTCATGGCAACCGACCCCATGAGCGTCGAGTTCGACGGCACGGTATAGACAGCCGTCCTGGATCCGCCGACCGCGCGGCTGCCAACATCGGCGACGGACTCCACTGCGGTCGACAGGCTCTTCTGGGCTGGCCCGAAGCTCGATGGAAAGCTCGGCGCCTTACTGCCGTTCCTGGCATCGCCCTTGGCATCGTCGGGCTCGACCCACTGCATGCCGCGGGTGCCGCGCTCAAAGCGCTGGCCGTCACCCTCCTCCAGCCCCAGCCCGACGGGCAGGTCGGACGGGCGACCCTTACCGGCGAGGCCGTCCAGTTGCCGCTGCAGATCCTGCATCAGCCCCTGGGTCTGCTGCCTGTCGCCGGCAACCTGGGCGCGCTCCTGCGCCAATCGGTTGCGCTCGCCCTCCAGCGCACTCTGAATGCGTTGGTCGATCGCGCTTTCCCGCGCACGCAGGCGCTCGTTCTCGGCCCTGTGCTGCTTGTTGTCGCCAAGCGCGCTCTGCAGCTCGGTGCGCAACTGCTTCACCTGGGCCACCAGCGTGGCGACGGTATCGCGCGGCGTATCGCCTGCGATGCCCAGGGCTTTCATCTCCTCGGGCGTGAGCGTACTGGTTGCGCCCATGGGGGCCGGCTGGCCACCTGGGGCGTCGGAGAACAGCTTGACGCCGACGAATACCAGGAGCAGTGCCATCGGGATCAGCAGCCACTTGAGCAGCGGATTACTTGTCATCGCGCGCTCCGCCGGCCGAGCCGGCCGCGGCGGCCGGCGGCAGGTTCGCGGTGGCGTCGATCGGGCTCAGTGCTGGCAGCAGCGACTCGGCCAGGCCGTGCCCCCGCGTGACCAGGTAGAGCACCGTGGTGTCCGACGGGGTGCCGGCTGGCCCCAGGTTCGGATGCTGGAAGGTCGCCGCCACGAAATTCCCCTGCAGGGCGCGCGGGTCGAGGTCGAGCCAGCGCGCAGCAGTGTTGGTCAGTCGCACGGCCGTCACCCACTGATCTTCCAGGCGCCACGCGGCCAGCGCCCGCGCGTGCACCGGCAGCGTCGGCAGCAAGGTGGTCAGCGCGAGGTCGCGGCGCAGGGTCACGCGCCCGATGCCGCCAACCGGCTCGACGGTGCGCAGCGGCGCGTACAGGTTCTGCGCGGCATGGCGCGTCAGCACGACCGGTACCGGCGTTTCGCGCAGGGAAACGGGCTTGTCTGCAGGCGCATCGGCCAGCTCAGCCGAGCCGCCTGCGGAACCGCCGCCGTACCGCTTCGCGGGGCCTTCCGCCTCCACGATGCGCACCGGCTCCAGCGGCGCCTGGCCGTCCTTCGCCGGCTCGGCAGCGATATCGAGCAGAATCAGCGCGCCGGATTCCACGTCCTGCAGTTGCAGCCGCGTGGGCGGAATCGGCTCGCTCGCCCGCAGGTAGATCGCGCCGCCCGCACTCTGTACACGGAGGTGCTCGCCGACGCTGGCCGGCACGCCGACACGCACGTTGCGGTCGATGAAGACCACGCGCTCCTCACCGACCACCAGCGGCACCGGCAGGGGCAGCCGCTCCCAGCGCAGGATTTCCACGGCCTGGCCGGCCGGCACCAAACCGAGGATCAGCAGGACGCCGGCCAGCGCCGACAAGGCAACGGACTTCATGGTGCGTCTCCCTGCAGGTGGCCGGAGGCGTTGGCGGGTGCGCCGTCCCGCGTCGGCGTCGGCGGCGTCTCGATGCGCTGAGGTGCGCTGGCGTAACAGTCCAGCGCCAGTCCGAAGGGGTTGTGCTCGGGGTCGATGTCCAGCCGGACGACCTTGATGGGGTAGCGCACCAGGGCGCGCTTGATCTGTTCGGCGCCGTAGTATTCGTCTGCGCTCACGTCGAGCGTGACGATCCAATCGCGGTCGGAAACCACCCTGACGCGTGTGGCCGGATCGTCGCCGTAGCCGCGGCCGGGGATCTCGTAGATGCCGCGCACGCGCTGACGCAGCTCGCCGCTCGAGCGCCGGTATTCATAGTCCTGTTGCAGAAAGGTCCGGCAGCTCGGCGTCAGGTAGGACGACAGCACGCGCAGGTTGCGGGGATAGTCCTCCTCGCCGTTCGTGGGCCAGCGTTGCACCTGCTGCCAGATGTAGAACGAGAAGGCATACACGCTCTCGGGCGGGACGTCCCACCACTTGCGCGTGCTCCCCGAGCGCAGGTCCGGCGGCACATGGATGGTCAGGCTCTTCGGCGCGCTCCACCAACCGAAGCCGAGCAGCAGCGCCACCACGAACAACGCGCCGGCCCCCAGACGCAGCGTCTTCACATGCGCCTGCAGGTGCGCAACCTCGTTCTTGAAGCGACTCATGGCGCAGCTCGATCGGTGTTGCGCCGGGTCGTCCAGCAGCCCGAGCGGGTGATGAGGCGCGGGCGGCCCAGGAGCGCTGCCAGCGCCGGATGCCGCAGGGCCAGTCGCCACTCGAGTTGCCGGTACAGCCAGGTGTCGGGCCGGCCGCGCTTCTGCGCGCGCAGGAAGCCGCCGCCGACGAAGACGCCCAGCGCGACGCCGGCGACGATCAACGTGGGCACCATGGCGATGCTGTGCGTGAGCCAAGCCAGCGGCAGGCCGAGCGCAAACCCGGCTGCCGCCGACAGACCGGCGCAGATCCACAGCTCGTCGGCAGTCAGCCCGCGCACGACCACCGGCTGGCGGTTAAGCCGGTGCGGCAGGAAGGTCACCAGCGTGTCGCGCAAAGTCTCCGAAGGGACGGCCATCGCTTGCCGCCCTTACAGCACGCCGGTGGCCTTGGTGAGCAGCCAGATGCCGACCACCAGAAGGAGCGCGCCCACGGCGACCGACAGGCCGAACTGACCCCAGGTGGCGCGGCCAGTGTGGATCTCCGAGTAGCGCGTGTAGGCGTGATAGCAGACACCGACGAACATCGAGGCAACCACGAGCAGCGCGACCAGCAGCACGATGTCGTAGCCGTAGTTCTGGATCGTCTGCATGATGCCGCTGCCGGCACCGCGTGAAGGGTCCTCCATGGTGGGCAGGGCTGCCCAGGCGGCTGGCGGCGTGGCCGCGATGCCCAGCGGGACGAGCGCGGCGGCGATGCGCAGGGTTCGGTGCACCGTGGTGCGCCCATCAGTGCGGTGCGTAATTGAAGCGTTCATGGCGATACACCCCTTTTTTGGTAGTCAGGACAGGAGGAAGAAGCTCAGCACCAGGTACATCGCGAGAAAACGCACGATGACGCCGAGGAACTGACGGTGGGTCAGGCGCTGTTCCGCCCAGCCGACGTAGGCGGTACGCATCGCCCACACGCCCCACAGCAGCAACACGGCGAACACGAAAGCGAGCACCACGCCAGAGACGGCCGAAGGCGCAAAGCCGCCGTTGGCCTGGAAGGCGGCGAGCTGATCGGCAGAGGGCGTCATGGCGAGGGCTCCTCATCGGCGCGGTCGCGGCGGACGTAATCGCCGGTCAGCGGTACGGGATCGCGCGGCTGGGCACGCTGGGGCATGAGGTAGTCCTGCAGGCCGGCGCGAACACGCTTCAGGTCTGCGCGCAGGCGGGCGTAGTCGAAGTGGTAGCGGGCGCGCTCCTGCGGAGCGGTATCGGCGGCATGCTCGGCGAGGCGGTCGATCAGGTCGAGCTGGCGGGCAAGCGCGGCGAGCTGCTCGCGCTCCGAGGCGAGGCCATCGGCGGCGATGGCAGGCTGCAGCGTAGAGAACGACACAGCCAGCACCGCGGCAAACCCGGGCCATGTGGATGTGCGGCGGTTGGTCTGTCCCATCGTGCCCTTCCCCGTTGAAGCGGATGGACAGATGTTGTGGCGCGCGTTCGCTTTGCGCCGCGGGGAATGGGAACTACTGCATGACCGGATTTGTTGGTCACTCTGGCCAGCATCCGTGCAATGACCGATGGATTTCTTGTTCGCCTGCGCCCACCACCTCTTGGTAGAATTGAGCAAACTTGGCAATCCAAAGCTACGAAGGATCAAACCAGATGGTTTTCAGATGAGTGAAGTCGAGAGCGAGATCCTCACGCTTGAAGAGGTCGCGGCCTACCTCAAGGCCGGCAAGAGGACGGTCTATCGCCTTGCCCAGAAGGGAGAGATCCCGGCGTTCAAGCTTGGTGGGACTTGGCGCTTTCGCCGCTCAGAACTGGATCGCTGGATCGCCGAAAGCATCAACAAGAAGAAGTCGGAGGCCGAGTGAGCGTCCGCCAAGTCAACGACCGAATCACATTCGGAAAAGAACAAGTGGGGGATCACCGTTGACAGCACAGCAGCTCCTGACGCCACACCAGAGCCAGTACTTCGCCTGGTTGCTGACCCGGCGTGCAGCAGGCGACTCCGTGGAGTCGCTGGCTTCGACCTTGGTCGATTCGCAAGTCGATCTGAATCCCCATCAAGTCGAGGCCGCGCTCTTCGCTTGCCGAAACCCCCTGTCCCGCGGTGTGATCCTCGCCGACGAGGTCGGCTTAGGTAAGACCATCGAAGCTGGATTGGTCATCTCCCAACGCTGGGCCGAACGGCGGCGAAAGATGCTCATCATCGTTCCGGCGAACCTGCGCAAGCAGTGGCACCAAGAGTTGCAGGACAAGTTCGGCCTGCAAGGGCTGATCCTCGAAGCCAAGAGCTACAACGCCCTGAAGAAATCAAACGGCGGCAAGCAGGAGAGGCAGAACCCCTTCCTGTTCACGTCCGGCCCGGTGATCTGTTCCTACCAGTTCGCAAGGGCTAAGGCCGACGACGTCAAGCGCATCGACTGGGACTTGGTCGTGCTCGACGAAGCGCACCGCCTTCGCAACGTCTACAAAACCAGCAACGTCATCGCCAAGACCCTCAAGGAGGCGCTGTCGCGCGTTCACTCCAAGGTGCTCCTGACCGCGACGCCATTGCAGAACTCATTGCTCGAACTCTATGGACTGGTCAGCTTCATCGATGACCGCGTGTTCGGAGACCTTGACAGCTTCCGCTCGCAGTTCACTGGCAGGGACCAATCCTTCAGTGGCCTGCGTGACCGGCTGGCCCCCATCTGCAAGCGAACCCTGCGCAAACAGGTCCAGCCCTACGTTTCGTACACAGCACGCAGGGCCATCGTCGAGGAGTTCACGCCATCGAGCGAAGAGCAGGAGCTCTCCAGGCTCGTCGCCGATTATCTGCGCCGCCCCAATCTCAAGGCCCTGCCCGACGGGCAGCGCCAACTGATTTCACTCGTACTGTGGAAACTGCTTGCCTCCAGCACGCACGCGATTGCGGGTGCGTTGGAGACAATGGCCAAACGTCTTCAGGGCGTGCTGAATGAAGCTCCCGTGGTTCCCGATCTCGCCGAAGAGCTGGACGAGGACTACGAGTCGCTCGACGAGACCGCCGATGAGTGGAGCGACCAGGACGCAGACGCCGCAGCAGCGAGCCGTTTGGAACGAGATGTCATCGCGCAGGAGATCGAGGAGCTGCGCCACTTCAAAACGCTGGCAACCAACATCCGCGACAACGCCAAGGGCAAGGCGCTGCTCACCGCTCTGGATCGCGCCTTCGCTGAACTGGATCGGCTGGGTGCGCCCCGGAAGGCCATCATCTTCACCGAGTCCAAGCGCACGCAGGAATACCTCCTGAACTTGCTTGTCGACACGCCATACGGCGACAGCATCGTGCTCTTCAACGGTACCAATAGCGACCAGCGTGCGCAGGCAATCTACAAGGACTGGTTGAAACGCCACGAAGGCACCGACCGCATCACCGGCTCCAAGACCGCCGACACTCGCGCGGCCCTGGTCGAGCACTTCAAGGAGCGCGGCAAGGTCATGATCGCCACCGAGGCCGGAGCCGAAGGCATCAACCTCCAGTTTTGCTCGCTCGTCATCAACTACGATCTGCCCTGGAATCCGCAGCGCATCGAGCAACGCATCGGGCGCTGCCACCGCTACGGGCAGAAATTTGACGTGGTGGTTGTGAACTTCGTCGACCGCAGCAATGAGGCCGACGCACGGGTGTATGAGTTGCTGTCGCAGAAGTTCCAGCTCTTCGAGGGCGTGTTTGGGGCAAGCGACGAAGTGCTGGGTGCCATCGGCTCCGGTGTCGATTTCGAGCGGCGTATCGCCGAGATCTACCAGAACTGCCGAGAGCCCGAAGAGATCAAGTCCAGCTTCGAGCAACTCCAGTTCGATCTCTCCGGCGAGATCAACGAGGCGATGGTCAAGACGCGCCAGGTATTGCTCGAGAACTTCGATGAGGAGGTGCAGGAGAAGCTGTGCATGAGGCCCGACGACAGCCGCAACGTGCGCAACCGCTTCGAGCGGATGCTGATGGACTTGACCCGCGCTGAACTGGTCCATTGCGCGGCTTTCGACGACGACGGCTTCGAACTCCGCCAAATGCCGACTGGAGTCGAGCATGGTGGTCTCGCAGGCATCGAACTGGGGCGCTACGAACTGCCCCGCCGCTCCGGCGACGCGCACCTATACCGCGTCAATCATCCACTGGCGCGCTGGGGCATCGAGCAGGCCAAGGCGCGCGCACTCGACGGGGCTTGTCTCGTCTTCGATTACGACGCCTACGGCTCAAAGGTCAGCACCCTCGAAGCCTATCGCGGCAAGGCCGGATGGCTCACCGTGAAGCTGATCTCGGTCGAGACTTTCGGCAACCAGGAGCAGCATCTGCTGGTTGCCGCGAGCACGGCCGACGGCGTCGTGCTCGCGGAAGACGACCCGGAAAAACTGCTGCGCCTGCCCGCGACCACGCAAGCGGCGGGCCTTTTCAATGTCGCTGACGCCCCTCTGCTGGCCGACGTGGACGCCCGCAAAACCGCACTCCTGCGCAACGTCAACGAGCGCAACCTTGGCTACTTCGAGCAGGAAGTCCAGAAGCTGGATGCCTGGGCGGACGACCTGAAGCTCGGTCTGGAGCAGGAGATCAAGGAGATCGACCGCGAGATCAAGGAAGTACGCCGCACTGCGGCGACCTCGCCAACGCTGGAAGAAAAGCTCTCGTGGCAGAAAAAACAGCGTGAGCTGGAAGGCAAGCGCAGCAAACTGCGCCGCGAGCTGTTTGCCCGCCAGGACGAAGTCGAAGCGCAGCGCAATGACCTCATCAGTCAGTTGGAAGTGCAGCTCCAGCAACAGGTGGAGGAGCACGCACTATTCACTGTCGAGTGGAAGATGGTGTAGTGGGACTTGAACCAAATAACGGGATAACAACAAAGGTACTGGCGAACTCATGAATGCATCATTTCACTGTCCCTACCGTCAATCGACTCTTCTCCTGCAGGCGCTTGCACCAGACAAGATGCGGATAGCGTTCCTGCTTGGCGCGGGATGCCCCGTTTCAATACGTATTCCTCATGGCACGGGGACGATGCCACTGATTCCAGACATTCGAGGCCTTACCGAAGTTGTAAAGACCGACTTGAGTAAATTAGAAAGTATCAAGGATATTTATGCGATATTGATGCAGCGATTCAATGGCGGTCCCCCAGCTAACCCAACGGTTGAAGACATTCTAAGCCACATACGAGCTCTGCAAGATGTTGTCCGTGACGGGACTATCGACGGCCTAACCAGATCCGCCCTCTCTGCGCTCGATGCTGCGATATGCGACGTCACCACTAAGGTTGTCGGGGTCGCTCTGCCTGAATCCATCACTCCCTACCATCAGCTCGCGACATGGATCGGCGGAATCCATCGGGCCCACCCGATCGAGGTATTCACATCCAACTACGATCTACTGGTCGAACAGGCGTTGGAAGCGCACAAGATTCCGTATTTTGATGGTTTCGTCGGCTCAAAGCAGGCCTTCTTCGATCTGACGTCGATGGAGAACGAGTCCCTTCCGCCGAGATGGGCGCGCCTCTGGAAGGTCCATGGTTCGGTGAACTGGTGGCGAACACCAAAGGATGAGGTCGTTCGTCGCGAAGGACACTCGTCAGACGATCGGCAGATGATTTACCCATCCCATCTCAAGTATGACCAAAGTCGACGCATGCCCTACCTGGCAATGCTCGATCGACTGCGGGCCTTCCTTGCACGGGGACAGGCCGTGTTGGTCACATGTGGTTACTCATTTGCTGACCAGCATTTGAACGAAGTCATTCTTCATGGACTGCGGAGTAACCCAAACGCCATTTGCTTCGGACTGCTTTACGGCGATCGTTCTGGATACTCCAACGCACTAGAAAGGGCGCGAAGCCATCCGAACCTGAGCCTCCTTGCTACTGATGGCGCCGTCCTCGGGACAATTGAGCGAGATTGGCGAGCTGACGAACAGACAGGCCACCCGCTTCATGGAGTAAGTGTCGCGAGGAGTGAAGCGACGGAAGGTGATGGAGCGACATCAAGAAACTGCCAGTTCCTACTTGGCGATTTCAAGCGCTTTGGTGGTTTCCTCGCCCGTCAGCTATCGCGTGTCGACGATGAGTTGGTGGCCTCACATGCAGCGTGACCCGACATTCATCGGTACGGTTCAAGACGTTCATGGATCAACCATCACGGTCGAACTAAGCAACGAGACGGTTACTGGGCTTGGCTTTGTTCATGGCGAAGGTTACCGCATCGGCCAAGTGGGCGGCTTCGTTCGTATTCCACTCGGTTTCGTTGATCTATATGGCGTCGTCTCCCACGTGGGTGCGGGCGCAGTCCCTGAACGCGAACATGAACAACGGGCCTACGGGAATCGCTGGGTGAAGGTGCAAATGATCGGCGAACGCCAGCGTGGCGGGCGCTTCGAGCGTGGGATCTCTCAGCACCCTACGATTGAGGATCGCGTCCATATCGTTACCGAATCGGATCTTCTCGAAATCTACGGGTGTGGCGACCCCCAAGATTTCGTCTCGATCGGGCATCTCGCCAGCGCCGAATCGATCCCTTCACTAGTCAACATAAATAAGCTTGTGACACGACACTGCGCCGTTGTGGGTACAACTGGCTCAGGGAAGTCGACCATCGTGGCGGGACTATTGACGGCACTATCAGACCCGAATCGCTATCCTTCTGCGCGTATCGTCGTGCTCGACATACATGGGGAGTACGCAAAAGCACTGTCCGACCGCGGTGATGTGTTTCGGATTGGGGAGTCCTCGTCCGATTCGTCGAAGGGACTGTTCATACCGTATTGGGCCCTCAGTTTTCAGGAGTTGGTAGGGCTTGCATTCGGCCAACTCTCCGGCGAAAAGCAAATCGCAGCAGTCTCTGACAAGATTATTGAGCTCAAGAGGGAAAGTCTGCTTGTACAACCTCGGAACGGCATAGACGTCTCGCGCGTCACGGTGGACTCCCCAGTCCCTTTTTGCCTGCATAAGCTGTGGTTGGAGTTGCACAAACGAGATCATCAGACGGTAGTTCCGCGACCCGGTGGTGCGCAAGATGAGGTAGACCCAGCTTATGTAATGGGGACGAACAATCGGCCGCAGCAATTGGGCGACGCGATGTCCGTCATTCCTCCCGTTTATCGCACAGTCAAGACTACCGGCCCTGCGAACGAGCGAGTTCAATGGGGCCCAGACCCTATAGGAATGCGGCAGCAGCTAGCTGGCTTGGCATCCCGATTGCGGGACCCCAGGCTTGCGTTCTTGTTCAACCCAGGCGAATGGCGGCCAGACGTAGATGGCAAAGTGGAGAAGGATCTTGACTCTTTGCTCGAAGGCTGGATTGGCGGACCGAGACCAATATCGATTCTAGATCTCTCCGGCATACCGTCTTCAGTTTTGAATGACTTGATAGGCGCGCTTCTCCGTATTCTTTACGACGCAATTTTCTGGGCCAGAAACCTCCCGGAAGGCGGAAGAGAGCGGCCTCTGTTCTTGGTGTTGGAAGAGGCGCATGCCTATTTATCCAAGGAGAACGCAGGGTCCGCTGCCGCGGCGGTCCGACGAATTGCGAAGGAAGGCCGAAAGTATGGCTTCGGGATGATGATCGTCAGTCAACGACCTTCTGAGATTGACTCCACCATACTCTCTCAGTGTGGAACGCTGTTCGCAATGCGTCTTGCGAATGACGCCGACAGAGGGCAAATCACTGGAGCCGCATCCGATAATTTGAAGGGCCTTTTCGACATGCTTCCCGTGCTACGGACCGGCGAAGCCGTGATCGTTGGTGAAGCCGTGACCTTGCCCGTTCGCACGCTTATTTCGCCACCTCCGCCACATCGGCGTCCGGATAGTGTGGATCCGAAGGTGGTCGCGCGATTCAGCGCTGGAGATGGCTACGATGGACCTGGTAGTTGGGTACAGCGCCGCGACCCACCCGACTACGCAACTATGGTTCGGCAGTGGCGGCTCCAAGACCCGAATTACGTACATAAGAGCAGTGTCGCAACGGCACTTCCTAATCTTGGCAACGAGGAGTGAACAACAATGGATTGGATCAATACACCTGACTCGTCGAACATCTCACGATTCGCTTATGACGAGAGAAATCAGGCCCTAAAGGTCGAATTCAAGAACGGTAGCACCTATGACTACTTCGACGTTCCCGAACACGTCTTCGATGGCATGAGGAGCGCACAATCAAAGGGGCAATACTTAGCTCAGCATGTTAAGGGCAGTTACCGGTATGCCCGAACTTAGCTCGGTCAATCTTGGCGCTGATAGCATCAAATTAATCGTGGCGATGAAATGAAAAGGCAAAAACTCGAACTCACCTGGATTGGCAAGGAGAAGCGGCCCAAGCTGGAGCCGCGGATCCTGCTCGAAGATCCAGGTAGGTCATATCATGCCAAGCATCGTGTGGCGGACAACGACATCTTCGACAACCGGCTGATCTTCGGCGACAACCTGCTGGCCTTGAAGGCGCTGGAGGCGGAGTTTGCGGGACAGGTGAAGTGCGTGTTCATCGACCCGCCATACAACACCGGCAGCGCGTTCACTCACTACGACGACGGGCTTGAGCATTCGATCTGGCTAGGGCTGATGCGGGATCGTTTGGAGATCATCAAGCGGCTGCTGGCGGACGATGGTTCACTGTGGATCACTATTGACGACAATGAAGCGCACTATCTGAAGGTGCTGTGTGATGAGGTGTTTGGGCGCGGGAATTTCGTGTCGACAGTTATTTGGCAAAAGAAGTACGCCCCGAAGTCAGATTCAAAGTATTTCTCGGAGTCTCATGATTTCGTTTTGGTCGTCGCGAAGCAGCTTGATCGATTCAATCTCAGACGGCTACCAAAGACAGAGAAGCAGACGGGTCGCTACACAAACCGCGACAACGATCCTCGCGGCCCATGGAAGGCCAGTGACGTCCTTCGCAACGAGGCCCGCGACTATGCGATTTTCCCGGTCAAGCTTCCGTCTGGGCGTGAAGTTATGCCACCGCCTGGGACAAGCTGGCGCTACACAAAAGAGAAATTCGCTGAGCTGATCGCCGATAACCGTATCTGGTTTGGTGTAAATGGCGACGCCCGCCCCGCATACAAGCGCTTTCTTACAGAGGTGACGGACACGATACCGAGCACGACTATTTGGTCGTATGACGAAGTCGGCCACAACGACGAATCAAAGAAGGAAATGCGTGCAATTTTTGGGGAGGACTTGTTTGCGACTCCGAAGCCAGAGCGATTACTTGAACGCGTTCTGACGCTTGCCACCAACCCGGGCGACCTAGTTCTCGACTCCTTCGCCGGCTCCGGAACCACCGGGGCGGTCGCGCACAAAATGGGCCGCCGCTGGATCATGGTGGAGTTGGGCGAACACTGCCACACACACATCATTCCTCGCCTGAAGAAGGTTATTGACGGCGAGGACAAGGGCGGCATAACCGAAGCAGTTGGCTGGCAAGGTGGCGGCGGCTTCCGCTATTACGGCCTTGCCCCCAGCCTGATCGTCGACGACCGCTGGGGCAACCCGGTCATCAACCCGGAATACAACGCGGCGATGCTAGCCGAGGCCTTGGCCAAGCTGGAAGGCTTCATCTACGCGCCGTCGGAAACGCACTGGTGGCAGCACGGCCACTCCAGCGAGCGCGATTTCATCTATGTCACCACGCAGAACCTGTCCGCAGAGCAACTGCAAGCCCTGTCCGATGAAGTCGGTCCGGAGCGGAGCCTGTTGGTGTGCTGCGCCGCTTTCCACGGCGCCACATCGGCCAAGGCTGCGGAGCGCTGGCCCAACCTGACGTTGAAGAAGATTCCGAAGATGGTGCTCGCCCGTTGCGAGTGGGGCCACGACGACTACAGCCTGAATGTAGCCAACCTGCCGCTGGCGGAGCCGGAGCCTGCACCTGAAGCCCCCGCTACCCGCACCGCTGCCGCACGCGGGAGAGGAAGGGGAATTGCACGCGAACCCGATCTGTTCGGCGATGCCGGCGGGGAGGCGTGATGGCGAAGAAATCCACGGCGTCAGAGGCCTTACCCGTCGGCGGAATGGCGCAGCCATCGGCTGCACGAATCCCCGGGCAAGGCGAGTTCCTGCTTTACCAGACGGAAGATGCGCAGACCCGAGTGCAGGTGCGTTTTCAGGATAGCGGCATCTGGCTTACGCAGGCGCAACTGGCCGAGTTGTACCAATGTTCATCTCAGAACATCACTCAGCATATCCGCGCCATCTACGAGTCCGGGGAGTTGGTGGAACAGGCAACGTGTAAGCCGTACTTACAAGTTCGCCAGGAGCGCGGACGGCAGGTCAGTCGCAGCCTCAAGCATTACACCCTCGAGATGGTGCTGGCAGTGGGCTATCGGGCGAAGTCGCATCGAGGCACGCAGTTCCGCCGCTGGGCCACGGAGCAGCTCAAGACCTACTTGTCCAAGGGAGTTTTGCTGGACGACGAGCGCTTCAAGCGGGGTGATGATGCAGAGTATTTTGAAGAGCTGCTGGCACGCATCCGTGACATCCGCTCTTCGGAAAAGGTGTTCTGGCGCAAGGTGCTGGACATCTACGCCACCAGCATGGACTACGACCCGAACACGGAAACCTCGAAGCAGTTCTTCGCCACCGTGCAGAACAAGATGCACTGGGCCGCGCACGGCCATACCGCGGCGGAGCTGATCGTGCAGCGGGTGGACGCGCAAGCGCCGAACATGGGTTTGACGCACTGGACGGGAGCCAATCGTGGCGCGCTGGTACGCAAGGCGGATGTGGGCATTGCGAAGAACTACCTCAACGCCGAGGAACTGGACACGCTCAATCGTATCGTCACCGCTTACATCGAAGTGGCGGAGCTACAAGCTCAGGCACGCCAACCGATGACAATGCGTGATTGGGCACAGGAACTGGATAACTTCCTGCGCCTGACGCGCAAGGACATTCTGACTCACGCGGGCAAGGTGTCTGCAGAGACGGCGCTGGCGAAGGCGCAGGCGGCGTATGCCGAATACCGTGCTCGGGTTCGCAATCTGCCGTCGCCGGTGGATAAGGATTTTGAGGACGCCATCGCGCAACCGGTCAAGCAGCTTCAGAAGAGCAGGAAGGCATTGCCGAACAAGAAAAAAGGGGATCAAGCATGAACGCCCGCGTACAGAACCACATCACGGGCCGCCTGTCGCTGCGCCCGCCGCAGGCCGAGTCGCTTGCCAGGCTGAAAAAATCCCTGGATGCCGCGCCCGAACTCTTGGGCCACGAGCGTGATGTCTCGGCGATTCTCTCGACGCTGAAGGCCGAGTTTCCGACACTTGCGGACTTCGAGCGCGAATTCCCCTCGCTGTGCTTCGCGCTAGCCACAGGCGTGGGCAAGACGCGCCTGATGGGCGCCTTCATCGCCTACCTGCATCTGGCGCACGGCATCAACAACTTCTTCGTGCTCGCGCCCAACCTGACGATCTACAACAAGCTCATCACGGACTTCACGCGCAACACGCCGAAGTACGTGTTTAAGGGGATCGCCGAATTCGCGCAGCAGCCACCGCTGATCATCACCGGCGACAACTACGCTCAGACCGGCGCAGCGGTGGGTGAACAGTCGATGGGCTTCGCTCACGACGTGCGCATCAACATCTTCAATATCTCCAAGATCAACTCCGAGGTGCGCGGAGGCAAGGAGCCGCGCATCAAGCGGATGAAGGAAGTGCTGGGCGACAGCTACTTCAACCACCTGGCCAATCTGTCTGACCTGGTGCTGCTGATGGACGAATCGCACCGTTACCGGGCCAGCGCCGGGGTGCGCTCTATCAACGAGCTCCAGCCGCTATTCGGTCTGGAAGTGACGGCGACGCCGTTCGTCGAGTCCAGCCGCGGACCGGTGCTGTTCAAGAACGTGGTGATGGACTACCCGCTGGCGCGGGCGATGGAGGATGGCTTCGTCAAGGAGCCGGCCGTGGTCACCCAGCGCAACTTCGACGCCAAGGCGCACACGCCCGAAGAGATCGAGAAAACGAAATTGGAAGACGGCGTGCGGCTGCACGAGACGACCAAGGTCGAGCTGCTCACTTATGCCCGCGAGAACGGCGTCAAGCCGGTCAAGCCCTTCATGCTCGTCATCGCTCGCGATACCACGCACGCGGGGCAGCTCTTGGCGCTTCTGGAGTCGGAAGCCTTCTACGAGGGGCGCTACCAGGGGAAGGTGATTCAGGTCGATTCCAGCCGTACCGGCGCGGAAGAAGAGGAGATGATCACGCGCCTGCTGGCCGTGGAGAGCGTGGACGAGCCGACCGAGATCGTGATCCACGTCAACATGCTCAAGGAGGGCTGGGACGTGACCAACCTCTATACCATCGTTCCGCTGCGCTCGGCGAATGCCCGCACGCTGATCGAGCAGTCCATCGGGCGCGGCCTGCGCCTGCCTTACGGCAAGCGCACGGGCGTCGCGTCGGTAGATCGTTTGAACATCGTCGCGCACGACAAGTTCCAGGAGATCATCGACGAGGCCAACCGCGGCGACTCGCCGATTCGCCTGAAGCAGGTAATCCTCGATGCGCCGAGCGCCGACGACAAGAAGGTCAGCGTGCAGGTCGAGTCCGGGGCGGCGGCGCGTCTCGGTTTGACGGAAGCACCGGTCGTGATCACAGGGGCTTCAGCCACTGACGGCGGAGCGGAAGTCCTCGCGCCAGAACCGGTGTTCACCACGGAGGCGGAGAAGCAGGCCGCTCGCGTGGTCATGGATGTCATCGGCAAGTACGAGGTCAGACGCGATCTGGTGCCCACCAGCAGCGCGCTGCTGAAGCCTGAGGTGCAAAAGGAGATCCTGGCGGAAGTGGCGGAGCGCTTGAGGCCGCTGCAAGGCGATTTGCTGGCTGGCGTCGACGAATCAGTCCCCGCACTCGACTTGTCCGCCGTGGTGGCGAAGACCACCGAGATCGTGGTGCAGCAGACCATCGACATCCCGCGCATCGCCGTGGTGCCGACTGGCGAGGTCACGACGGGCTTCCACGCCTTCAAGCTGGATGTGAACCAGCTCCATCTTCAGCCGGGCCAGCGCGAGATCGTCGGTCAGATGCTCCGCACCAACGAGCAGTTCACACTGGCCGCCGAGGTCGGGCTCAAGGAGCAGCGTCCGGAGGACTACATCGTCCACGCGCTGGTGGATTTCGACGACGTCGACTACTTCACCCACGCCGATCTGCTCTACGACCTCGCGGGCCAGATGGTGCAACACCTGCGCGGCTATCTGTCCGAGGACGAGGCTATCAGCGTCCTCGATCGTGACCGCCGCTTGATCGCACGGGAAATCCACGCGCAGATGATGGCCCACTTCTGGGAAGAGGCGACCGAATACGAAGTGCAAGTCAGCCGCGGCTTCACAGAACTCAAGCCGTGCAACTACACAGCGACGGCGGGCCAGACGGCGCACCACTTCCGGGAGACCGTGACCGATCTCAGCCGCATTAAGCAGATGCTGTTCGGCGGCTTCGCGCATTGCCTGTACCCGCTGCAGAAGTTCGACTCGGACACCGAGCGGCGCTTCGCCATCATCCTGGAGCGCGAGGCCCTGAAATGGTTCAAGCCCGCGAAGGGGCAGTTCCAGATCTACTACAAGCTCGGCACCGAGCAGCCGGAATACATCCCCGACTTCGTGGCTGAGACGGACGCAACCATCCTCATGGTGGAGACAAAGGCACGTGCCGACATCAACACTCAGGAGGTTCAGACCAAGGCCGCTGCCGCCATGCGTTGGTGCAAGCACGCTTCCGACCACGCTTCGAGCGTCGGTACCAAGCCCTGGAAGTACCTGCTGGTGCCCCATGACGAAATCAACGAGTCGAAACGGCTCGCGGATTACCTGCGCTTTGAGGTCAAGACGCAATTGAGTTGACCTCGACCGACCTCGGTGAGCAAGAGCGATTCCGGCAAGGCACCCAGGCGGCGGGAAATCGCCGCTTCACCGGCTTGATGAACCGGCAGGGAAGAGGAACAAGAAATGCAGAAGCCCGCCGCACCGCAGAAGACCGTCCTGGAGACGATTCTGGACTGGTCAAAGGATCGTCCACTCTGGCAGCGTGACGCCCTGCGCCGCATCATCGCAAACGGCCGTCTGACGGACACCGATATCGGCGAACTCGTGGACCTTTGCAAACAGGGCAAAGGCGCACCCGTTGGCGCGCTGAAAGCGGTACCGCTGGAGAAGGCCCACCTTCCGGCCAACCCCGGTCAGACCGCAGCGGCATCGCTTCTGTCGATCGCCGACGTGACCGGCGTGAACAACCTCGCCGCCGGCCAGACCCTCGGCTTCGAGCCGAATGGAATCACGATCATCTACGGCGACAACGGTGCGGGCAAGTCCGGCTACGCACGCATCCTGAAGCGCGCATGTCGTGCAAGGCATGCCGGAAAGATCGAGCCCAATGTGTATGCCGATCAACCCCCGCAGCGCGTCAGCGCGAACATCGCGTACGCGGTCGGCGGTGTGCCGCAGCCGGTGGAACAGTGGCAGAACGGCGCAAATCCGCATGCAACGCTGTCTGCAGTGAGCGTGTTCGATAGCGACTGCGCCTCAGTGCATATCCGCGAGAAGAACGAAGTTGCATTCCGGCCCTTTGGTCTGGACGTACCGGATGAGCTTGCTGCAGCCTGTCAGGCGGTGAAGGATGCCCTCGCAGCTGAGCAGAAGCAGCTTGAGAAGGCCCGCAATCCGATCTTTGCGGCGCCGACCTGGAAGGCCACCACGGCCGTGGGGAAGGCGATTGCCGCGCTGAATGCCAACACAGACGCAAAGAAGATCGAAGCCCTGGCGGCGCTCTCGGCAGACGAAAGCGCCCGACTTGAGCGTCTGCGGGAAGACCTGTCGAAGAATCCGACCAAGGCTGCGGCGGAACAGACCGTCAAAGCCGACAACGTCATGCGGCTGATTACCGCGGTCAACAGCGTTGCAGCCAGAACCACCGATAAGGAGTTGCTGGAAGCCGCTACCCTCGCCAAGGACGCACGATCGAAACGGGACGCTGCACGTCTTGCCGCGGACAAGGCCTTCACGGGCGAACCCCTTGCCGGCGTCGGCGGCGAGACGTGGCGGGCGCTTTGGGATTCCGCCCGACGCTACTCGACGGAGATCGCATACCCCAGCCAACCGTTCCCGCCGTCGGCCGAAGACGCGCATTGCATGCTTTGCCAGCAGCCATTGGAAGCTGAGGCACGTGCACGGATGGCACGCTTCGAGGATTTCATCCAGAAGGACACGGAACAGTTGGCACGCGAGGCGGAGAAGGCAGCTCAGACCGCACGTCAGACCATAGCTGCCGGGGTAATCGGCACGCGGACAGTAAAGGCCAGTCTTGACGAGCTGGGCCTCCAGAATCAGGAGCTGCGGCGGCAAACGCGCCGCTTCATCGCCGCAGCCCGGCTGCGGCGCCACGTGCTGCTCAAAGCTTTGGGCGGAAACGGCGAGGTACAGCTTCCGCCCGTTCCACTGTCGCCGCTGCCCGATCTCGGCCAGCTTCAGGGCACGATCCGCAGCTACGCCGCCGATCTGCGCAAGTCCGCTGACGCGGATGAACGCAAGAAGCTCGAAGCCGATTTCGCCGAGCTGAGCGACCGGTCGCTGCTCGCCGGCATGCTGCAGGTCGTCACTGGCGAAATCCAGCGGCTAAAGACCATCCGGTTTCTGAGCGAGTGTGCGGGCGAAACGGCGACGAACACCATCACCAGGATGGGCAATGACATTGCCGACACCGTGATTACGCCTCGGCTGCGCGACAGATTTCAGGAAGAGATCGTCAGGCTTGCGGCCTCGAAGGTTCGCGTCGAAATCGTGCGCTCCGGCGGTAAGTACGGTTCACCACAGTATCAGGTGCGCCTCTTCGCCAAGCCGGATGCCAAGGTCCACGAAATCCTGAGCGAAGGGGAAAAGACCTGCGTGGCGCTGGCCGCCTTCATGACCGAGCTTGCCACCGCGATGCACCGGTCTGCTCTGGTCTTCGATGACCCGGTGTCCTCGTTGGACCATCGCTGGCGCGGGCAGGTGGCCAAGCGGCTCGTGGAAGAAGCGGAGAACCGTCAAGTCATCGTCTTCACGCATGATCTGGTGTTAGTGAACGATCTGAATGACCACGCGACGAAGACCGGGCGGGCAGTGCGGCTCACGACGCTCAGTCGTGGCGCCGCGGGAGCCGGTATGGTGGCCGACGGCCTGCCCTGGAAGGCCCAGAGCGTCGAAGATCGCATCGACAAGCTGGAGAAGGCGGCACGTGCGGCAAAGCTGCTGCATGACAACAACCAGGAAGACGAGTACGCGGTCGAGGTGGCAAAGCTCTACAACTCGCTGCGCGCCACATGGGAGCGCGGCCTGGAGGACATCGCTTTCGTCCGCGTCATTCAACGCCACAGGGACTACATCAACGCCAAGGACCTGAAGAAGGTCAGTGCGCTCACCGAGGCTGACTGCGATGCTTTCGCCGCCGGATTCAAGAAGTGCTGCGACATTGTTGACGCACACGATCCATCCAGCGGTAGGAATGCCGCGCCGCCGCCACCCACTGATCTCTTTCAGGACATACAGGCTTTGAAGGACTGGGCCGCATCTCTGCGAGGCAGGCAGAAGAAGATTGCTTGAAACGTATTCGTTCATGCCAATGCTGGCGTACTTGACGAAGCAGATAACCGAAAACTATGGCATCGCTCATCTGACTTGGCGCAGGGCTGCAGCTACAGGTACTTCTTGAACGTCGCCGCCGCAATGCACACGGCCACCCCGAGCAGCACCGCGCTGGGCAGCAGGATTAGCAGCGGGTTCACGCTGACCGGCAGTGCCAGGTATGTCACCCACGGCAGCACGGCTAGCGGCATCAGGCTGGCCCGGGCGCGGTGATAAATGAACCCCGACTCGCGTCCCGCGCCGAAGCGGCGGATGTCTCGGCGCACCAATCCGTCCACCAACCCGACGAAGGCGGCCATCAGGAACAGCGGCAGGGTCAGGCACAGCACCAGCAGCCGCACGAGGAAGACCAGCGTCGTGTAGGCCGCAGCGATCAGGTAGCGCTCCAGATGCACGTGGACCAGACCCAGGTAGTAGCGGAAATCCTTGGTCGGGCGATGGCTGCCGGCGCTGGCCTGCACCGAGGCGTCGCGCATCCAGTCCAGCAGACCGCTTTTCACGAACAGCCAGTCGTAGCCCTGCTCCACCAGCCTGTGCGCGGTGCGCCCTGGCTCCTGCACCAGCGCGCTGCGCGTGAAATGCGTGGAGAGCTGATCCAGCTCGTAGTGCAGCATGCCCTGCGCATGGCGCCAGCCCTGCTCGGGCCAGAAGAAGTGCATGCCGACGCATTCGATCAGGATGCACAGCAGCAGCGCGCCGCAGAGCACGCCGAAGAAGCGGAACGGCAACGTGATGATGCCGGCAATCAGACCCTGCTGGCGTTGCTGCTGGCGCTGGGCCGCGACGGCCGGATCGCTCATGCTTCGGCCTCTTCAGTGGCGGCCATCTGCTTGAAGTCGTCCAGCAGGTCGTCGGGCAGCGCCTCGTCCTGCAGGCCGGGGATGCCTTGGTTCTCCCACCAGTCGCCCGCCTCGACGTAGTGCTGCCGCATGTAGCCGGCCAGCTCCTGCAGATCCTTCGGCATGGCTTCGTCGGGGTCGGGTGCCGGCAGCGGCATGCGGATTTTCCAGAGGTTGCCGCCCTCGATCAGCGCGAAGCACTGCCCCTTGGGCAGCGCCACCACATGCGCCGGCTCGATCAGTGGCACGCTGTTGCTGCTGATGCGGTCCTGGGTGTCGGACGTGAACGCAGTGTTGCCGTGCGGGTCGGAGCTGTCGGTGGCGCCGCTCATCAGCGCCGTGGCGTACACCTCGACCTTGGGCAGTTGTCGCGTCAGCAGCTCGGCGGTGGCGGTCTCGCGCACGCGCAGCATGAACAGATTGTTGAAGTTGCCAACCACCTGGCCGGCCTTGGCACGGTTGCCGATACGCGCCTCGATGTCGCTCAGGGTCTGCGTGTAGGCCGTCACCTGCACGCCGGCACCGCCGCCCTTGTTGACCATCGGAATGAACTCGTCGCCCATGAGTTCATTGAATTCGTCGGCGTGGACGTTGATCGGAATCCTGGCGCCCACCGCGGCGCCGGGTAGCCCGTCGTCGATGCCGAACTTGTAGATGTGGCCAGCGACCGAGACCAGGTCGCTGAACATCGAGTTGCCCACCGCCGCCGCGACTTCGGCGTCGGACAGCGCATCCAGCCCCACGTAGACCACCGCGCGTTTGCGGATGACCTGCATCCAGTCGAAGATCGGCCGCGGGTCGGACAGGTCGGAATAGTTCGGTGCCAGCAGTTGCGCGATCTTGCCGGTGGTGAGCTTCTCCAGCAGCGGCAGCAGCGAAGCGACGATCTTGTCGAAGTAGGTCCGGTCGTAGCGCACGGCGCTGCGCAGGCCGTCGAGCACCGGGTCATAGATGCGCACTTGGGACAGGTACTGTTCGAGGGCCACCACGCGCTTCTCGCGCCCGATCATGTTGCGCGGGATGTTCCTTTCGTTCAGCCGGGCTTCGAGCTGGACGATGACCTCCCAGGCCTTTGGTTCATTCCGGGCGAAGTAGTGCTGGGCGTATTCGATGAACAGCGCGTCGATGTTGATGACGTGGCGCTGGATCAGCAGGTAGTCCGGCCGCTGCCCCAGCTCGACCAGGGCGCGCGCGATGATGTTGACGAAGCGCCAGGCGAATTCGCGGAACGCGGCGCTGTTGCCTTCGCCCGAGAGCTGTCCGGCGATGCGCGTAGCCACCTCGGAGATCCGCCCGAACCGGCCCACGGCGTTGTAGCGCGCCGAGATGTCCGGCCAGCCCAGATGGAACACGTAGAACTCGCCTTCGCGCCCCGCGCGCTTGGCCTCGACATACATACGCTTCAACAGGTCGGCATCGCCCTTGGGGTCGAAGACGATCACCACCTCGTGCTCGCCGTTGACCTTGCGGCGGATGTCCTGGGTGATGAACAGTTCGGCCAGCCGGGTCTTGCCCACGCGCGTGGTGCCCAGCACCAGGGTATGGCCGACGCGCTCGCCCAGCGGCAGGGTAACGTCAACCTCAGCCGGCTCGATGCCATGCAGGCGCGGCATTCCGCCGACCGGCGGCAGCGGCCGCGCCGGGTTGAGCGGGCTGTCCCAGGCCAGCGCGCGCGCCAGCATCGAGACGGGAAACGGCGCGAACTCGAGGCGTTCCTCCAGCCGCCGGGCGGCCCGGTAGATCGCCGTCGGCTCGACATAGCGGCGGAACTCCGGCCGGTAGGTCTGCATCAGCCGGTGCGTGTGTCGCTGCTCCCAGCGAAAGCCCCGGCCGACGAATAGCCGTTGCTGACTCACCGGCACGTCGCGGCTGGTCATCACGTAGCGCGGCAGGCGGCGGATGTTGCGGCGATAGCGCAGGATCGCCCAGGCATCGCGCAGGCGAACCGCACCGAAGATCAGGAAAGCCAGCGCCGAGCCCAGGCCGAGCAGCGGGTTCAGCGCGAGCGACCACGGCGCCACCAGGCACAGGATCGCGGCACCGATGCAGACGGCCACAGTGTAAAGCTCCACTGCGGGCCGCAGCAGAACCTCGACCGCGTGCGATTGAGCCATTTGCGCACCTACTGCTCGACGCCGGTGGACGTGATGAGCACGGGGTAGTGGCGCAGGCCCAGGCGCTGGGCCAGATCGTCGCCGGAGACCGGTGAGAGGGTCAGGCCGGGAGCTAGGCGGCGCAGCTCTGCGAGTGCCGCCGCCGATTCCACGTTGACCACCAGGCCCGCGGCCTGCAGCTCTTGCAGCGCCGCCTGCCGCTGCCGTAGCCAGGCGCGCGACCGCTCGTCGTCACCGACCAGGAACAGGGCCGTCAAGCCGGGCGCCCGGATGACGCGGCGCTGTACCTCGCCCGGCGACAGTTGCGTCGAGCGCACCGGCAGCATGGCGGCTTCGGCGTCGGCGGCGTTGCCTACGCGAGGGGCTGGCATCGGGGCCGGCGATGTGGCGTGTTCCGGCTGGGGATCCAGGGATTGGTAGTACGGCAGCGCGGAGGCACCGCCACGGTCTTCGACGACGATCAGCGGCGCGGAGGCGGTCTGGGCGAAGACGGTGGTCGCAGACAGCAGCCCGATGGCGGCGAGGCGGATGATGTGGTTCATGGCGTGGCGGCCTGGAGGGTCGGAGCGGGAACGCCGGGGTCGAGCACGCGGGTCAAGTGCCGATGCACACTGCGCCGGTAGCGCGCCGCGGGTGCCCCGCCGGCGGGTCGGTGGTAGCGGCCGATGGCGAGCAGCCAGTCATCGCCCGGCGTGTACTGTTCGCGCAGGATTTCCGCAGCGATGGCGAGGTTGCGGTATGGGTCCAGCAATTCGCAGGGCTGCGTGTAGCGCTGCGTGTGGTAACCGAGATTGACCTGGCCGAGGCCGGCGTCGAGGCGCTTGGCCGGTGTGTGGGCGAGCGCCCGGCGCAGCCCCGCGCAGGCCTCGGCGTGGGTAGCGTAGCGCTGCGGCTTGCCGGCGACGTTGAGCGTCCACGGCCAGGGGATCAGGCGCCCGCGCAGCGTGGCGCCGCTCTCCTGCAAGGCCACCGCGTACAGTACCGCCGCCGGCACGTCTGCACGATGCGCCGCCAGTTGATAGGCCGGCGGTGGCACCTCACGCGCCAGCGCAGCCAACGACCAGCCCCCGGTCGCGAGCAGAAGCAAGGCGCTGACGAAGCGGATGGCGACGCCGGATAGCCGACGCTCCCGGCCTGAAGTCCCTATTGCCGCAGCCATTTGCCGCTCGCCTCGCGCACCACGGCCGGCAGATCGCCGGGCAGGCCGAGCGACAGCCAGCGCCCCGCATCGTGGTTGAGTGTGATGGTGCGGGCGCGCACCCTGGCGGGGTCGATGCCCGCCAGGGTGGCCCACTGCCGGATGCGCGCATCGTCCTGACGGCTGCCGACCATGTAGAGATCGAAGGCCGTGCCGGCTGCCTGCAACTGCTGCACGCGCTGCGCGCAAGGTGCGCAGTCGTCCTTGACGAAGACCGCCAGGCGCCCGGAGCCGGTGTTGCCGGCCGCCTGCTCCTTTGCGCCGGGCAAGCTCACGCGCGGCTGGCCGGGAAACAGGCGCTGCCATGCCTCGTCGTATGCCCGCTGGTAGGCAAGCGTCTTGCCGACGCGCCGGGCCTCGGCCTGCACCTGCAGCTCCGCGTAGCGCCTGCGCTCCTCTTCGCTGCGGGCCTCGATGCCCAGCGCCGTGAGCGGATCGAGCTGTGGCGAATGGACGCCGATCGGCCCCTGCATCAGTTGCCGGTAACGCGTCCATTCCTCTGAGCGAAGCCCCCACTCCCGCGCCTGCCTCTCGTCGAGCGCGGCATCAGCGCCCGGCTGCACGTGGGTGGGCGCCATGCGGGAGTTCGTCACCGGGGCCGGCTGGGCGGATGCGCCGAAAGAGGTGGGCAGGACGACGGCGACGAGCAACGACCGCAGGATCATGGCCACCGCCTACGGCACCGCAACGCGCTGCGTCTGGCCGTTCACCTGGAACACGCCCGCCTGTGCCTCGATGGACTGCAGTTTCCAGCCGCCCTCGACATCGCCCTCGCGCAGCAGCCGGGCGCCCACGAGCGAGGCCGCGGCGGTGGAGGTGATCGATAGAAGGCGCTCGCCTCCCCGCAGTTCCACGCCGAGCACCCGGAATGGCGGCTCCGGCACCTTGGGCTTCGTCGCAACCGGAGCGCGCGGACGAGCGGCGGGTGCCACCTGCCGGATCTTCTCCAGGCGGGCTTCGATTCGATTCACGCGCCCCTGCAGCGTCTGCAGGTCGTTGGCCAGGGCCCTCGCCTCCTCCGCTTCTTCGAGGCGCGTCATCCGTTCGTCCAGTGCCTGCCGCGCGGTGGCGAATTCGGTCTGGCTGATCGGCACCGGCCGGCGCTTGTCCGCATCGGCCTGTTGTTCAAGATCGGCGACGCGCAGTCCCAGCGCATTGGCCTGAGCATCCTGTGCGCTGCCCTGGATCTGCTCGGCGAGCCGCGACAGGCCGACGCTGTTGATGAGTGCCAAGGTACTGATGAGCAGCAGCCAGAAGGCGGCGGCGATCCTGAACCAGCGCGTGCGTGGAGTGCGCTCGGATAGCGCTTGGGGAAAGGTCATGGCTGCAGCTCCTCGGGCCGGTCGGCGTCCCGCACGAGCGTGGCGGTGCCGGGCGGGTTGGCGGAAAGGAGGGAGGGAGCACCGTGTCGGCTGAAGCAGACCTGGCGGCTCAAGTCATCGACCGACAGCTCCCAGGCGGGGCCGGCAAGGGTCAGCAAGGCATCGCGTAGCGTCATCGGGCCCAGGCGCAGGTGTGCGGCGGGCAGCGGCAGCGCGTAGAGCGTGGCGACCTCGGCCGCATCGCAGAGCCGGTAGCCGGAGCGCAGGAGCACATGGCGCATGGCATCGCCCACGCTGGCATCAAGCATGGGCGGGATGGAGGCCTCCACCGCCTGCTGCAAGAGATCACGCTGCGCGGGTTCCGGCACCAGCTCGACCAGGGTGTAGCGGCCGTAGCGCGCCACCGGAACGAAGCCCGGCGCCGGTTCCGAGGCGATGGGCGTCGGTGCTGCCGTCGGCGCGGGCAAGGCGGTGGTCGTGGCGCAGCCGGCGGCCAAGACTGAGCTGGCTATCGCACCGTAGATGGCAAGATGGCTACGGAAACGAGCGGACAGGCGCATGGTTCGGCTCCCCGGAACGTGGAGCCGTCACCATCGCTGCAATGACGAGCACTGGCAGCAAACAAAGGGGACTGGACGCCGACCGATAAGTGGTGGTGGGTGAAGGACGCCCTGCGCTGGACCATGGGTGCTTGCCGTCACTCAATGTGAATGTCGGTGGTGGATGTCCGGGAAGTGCGGGTGTTTGTGGGCCAGCACGTCGTGCCGATGCCAGTGCTCATGCGGCTCGTCGCCCGTCCCCGGGATCACGTGCTCGTGCTGGTGGTGCGCGTCGTGAATGTGGCGGTGACTGTGTTCCATCGGCTCATGTACATGTTCATGCTCGTGGTGTTCGGTGAGGTGCAACCAGATGCCCCAAGCCATCAGCGCGGCAGCGATCCAGAACGCCATCGAGGTCGCTTCGCCTAAAAGCATTATCGACACGGCCGCGCCAATGAAGGGCGCGGTCGAGAAGTAGGCACCGGTGCGCGCCGTGCCGAGGCCACGGAGTGCGAGCACGAAAAGCACCAGGCTTATGCCATAACCCACCAGCCCGACGGCCAGGGTGCCCAGCAGGATTGGGCCGGCGGGCAGACTCGCGCCCAGCGCGAGAGCCAACCCGAAGTTGACCGAGCCTGCCACGGCACCTTTCGCGCCCGCGACGAACAGCGCATCCGAGGCCGACACGCGCCGCGTCAGGTTGTTGTCGATGGCCCAGCACAGGCAGGCGACGACGATGGCGAGCGGCCCGAGCCAGTCACGCGTTCCTGCGTCACCGCCTGACGAGGACAACACCAACCCGCCCGCGACGATTGCGAGCATGCCGAGCACGATGCGCCGGTCAGCGTTCTCCTTGAAGACGACCCAGGCAATCACGGCGGTGAGGACCGCTTCGAGGTTCAGCAGCAACGAGGCCGTCGAGCCGCTGGTGCGTGTCAGCCCAAACATCAGCGCGAGCGGGCCGAACACCCCGCCGAAGAAGATCGCCCCGAGCAGCCAGGGCCATTCACCTTTGGCCAGCCCGGAAGGCGTCCAGCCTCGATCCCGCACCAGCCGTACGGCGCCCAGCCCCAATCCGCTTCCAAGATAAAGGAGTCCCGCCAACAGCCACGGCGACATCTCGCCGACCAGCAATTTGGCGAAAGGGGTGCTCGCACCGAACAAGGCCGCCGCGAGCAGCGCGTGGATGACGTAGAGGTTGTTCATGATCCCGCCTGACCGGTGGCGCCGCGCCGGGGGCGCGGTCACCGGGAAAGCCCCCGCCCACTGCGGAGTGGGGGCATCGCACTTACAGTACGCGTTCGATCTTCGCGCAATCGCCCTCGGTCTTGAGCGTGACGGTCACGTCGCTCCCGGTGCGGTTGCGCCAGAACCAGCCGTGCTTGCCGTCGAACGCCGCGACGGGCTCGCCGTTGTCGCTGGGCTGGTCACGTCTCTTGCCGTAGCCATGGTAGAAGCTTTCTCAAGTGACTGCTTCTGGCCAGACTCAGAGTCCGTTTCGGCAACCTCGGACAGAAGCAACAACCATCCCCTCAGGGAGAGGAAGCCGGTTGCAGCGCAATGATCGCCATGCCGACAAGCGCGACGCCGGCGCCCGCGATATCCCAGCGGGTCAGTGCAATGCCATCCACGACGCGAAGCCACACCAAAGCGACCGCGATGTACATTCCGCCGTACGCAGCATAGGTTCGCCCGGCCGCCGTCGGGTGCAACGTCAGCAGCCAGGCAAAGGCGGCCAGCGACAGCGCTGCAGGCAAGAGCAGCCAGGCACTCCGGCCCTGCTTCAACACGAGCCAGGGCAGATAGCAGCCGACGATCTCGGCCACGGCCGTCAAGGCGAACAGGCCGGCGAGCTTGAGCAATCCGATCACGGCTGCACTTTCCCCACTTCCTCCGCCACCAGGCGTGCCAGCTGCTCAGGGCCGAAGCTGACCAGAGCCTGCTGGCTGCACGATGGGCCGGTGCCGCAGGGCACCCACCACTGCGGCACCCAGTCGGCGATCAGCGCGCTGTGATAGGCCGCCAGGGCGAGGCCAGCGAGCGCGAACGGCATCTCGTCCACCGCGCCGCGCCGGTCCTCGGTGAACACGGCCATGCCTTGGATGAGGGCGAGTGGAAACATGACGATGCGCTGGTACCAGCACAGTACGCAGGGCGTCATGCCCATCACTTCGCTGATGAAGAGCGCGCCCAATGTGGATGTCAGGGCCACGGCCCAGGCGGCCATCAGCCACCACCATTGTGTTCGTTTGTCGTGCATCGAGTCGGTCTCGAGGGTTGCATCCCGGGCTGCGGGGTGTGCGGCGTCCACAGACATGCAGAGAAGGCCGCAATGGAGCACGCCGCCGCGACATTGCGGTGCGTGCTCGACGGAGGGGGAAGAACAGGGGCGGGCTGCCGCTCAGGCAGCGCGGCGCCACTTGGGGCGTTCGGGCTCGGTCACCGGTGCCGACGCGGGGAAGTCCTGCGCGGAGTCGACCAGGACATGGCCCGGTCCTGTCGGCGGCAGACGGCCTGCACCCAGCAGCACTGCGCTCGCCAAGATCTGGCAGAAACCGCAGTCGGCGTGAAGCTTGCTTTCCTTCCCTATATCGCCTTCATCCATTTGGCAGGTATGCGGATGGTGGTAGCCATGGCTGGTCGCGACTGCAGCCGATTGCAGGGAATACGCCTCCATGCCCGCCGAAGCGAACTGGAGCGGCACGAGCAGCAGGAGCAGGATGGCAAACCAACGACGCATGGGCGGCGATTCTAACCTCAGCCGGGTGACTTACGCCCCATGTTGCGGCCGCGAACGAGGCCTGCACGCGGGTACCCCGCATCGTGGCAGGACCGGTATGGACCCGCACATCACTGTCGACGCTCGTCGTGGCACACACAGGCATCGCCCAGCGTCGGTGCTTCGAGTTCATGCAGGATGCCGCATTGCGCCGCACGATCCGGGGCATCGCACTGGCTGCGCAGCACAACGAGTTGCTGCTCGAGCGTGCGCAGGCTGTCGAGGCGCGCGCGGATACGGGCGAGTTGGGTGTCGATGAGCGTGTTCACCTCGGCGCACTCGGCAGACGGATCGTCCACGAAGCGCAGCAGCCGCGTGATGTCGGCCAGGGCAATGTCCAACGTCCGGCAGTGACGAATGAAGGCCAGGCGCTCGAGATGCATGCCCGCGTAGGCCCGATAGCCGTTGTCGCTGCGGGCAGGCGCGGGCAGCAGCCCGATCCGCTCGTAGTAGCGGATGGTCTCGACCTCGACATGGGCAGCCTTGGCCAATTCACCGATCTTCATCGCCTGCTTCTCCTCATTGCGACCTGTCACGAGCTTAGTCGCTTGACCCTGTAGCGGCTACAGGGTGTGTCATGCACACCTGTCCCATTTTCCCACCAACAGGAGAACGCCATGTCCGGCTGTTGTTCCCATTCCGCCTGCGATGCCAGCGCGGCGAGCCCACGTTTTCGCCAGGCATTGTGGATCGCGTTGATCATCAACGCGGCGATGTTCCTGGTCGAGTTCGTCGCCGGCCTCGCTGCCGGCTCGGTCGCCCTGTGGGCCGACGCCCTCGATTTCGCCGGCGACGCCGCCAACTACACGCTGTCGCTGACCGTGCTGTCGTGGGGGTTGATGTGGCGGGCGCGCGCGGCCCTGCTCAAGGGCGTGGCGATGGCGCTGTTCGGCACCGTCGTGATGGCGCGCGCCCTGTGGGCCTTCCAGCACGGGATTACGCCGGAGCCGCTGACCATGGGGGCGGTCGGGGTACTCGCGCTGGCCGCCAATGCGGGGGTGGCGTTGATGCTCTATCGCTTCCGCACGGGTGACGCGAACATGCGTTCGGTGTGGCTATGCAGCCGCAACGACGCGATCGGCAATCTCGCGGTCATCCTCGCGGCGGCAGGCGTCTTCGGTACCGGCAGCGCCTTGCCGGACCTCATGGTCGCACTGGTCATGTCGGGGCTCGCGCTGTGGTCGGGACTGGTCATCATCGTCCACGCCCGACGCGACATGGCCGACGCAGGAAAGGCTCATCCTTAAGACCAAGGGCACCACTTGCAAACATACGCACGCTTGTTAGAGTGTGCGTATGAAGTCCAACGTTACCAAGTCCTCCCTGTACGAACTCGTCGCCCGCATCGGCAAGGCGCTATCGAGCCCGAAGCGACTCGAGCTGATCGAACTGCTCGCCCAGGGCGAGAAGACGGTGGAGACGCTGGCGCAGCAGGCGCGCATCGACATGCGTCTGGCCAGCGCCCATCTCAAGGCGCTGCGCGAGGCACGCCTGGTCGAGAACCGCCGCGAGGGCAAGTTCATCCATTACCGGCTCAGCGGGCAGGACGTCGCCGAGTTGTGGCTCAACGTCCGCGACGTCGCCGAGGCGCATCTGCTCGAACTGCGCCTGGCGCTCGATCAGATGAGCGCCGCCCCCGACCTGCTCAGCGCGGAGAGTCGCGAGTCCCTTCTCGCCAAGGCGCGCAGCGGTGACATCGTCGTCATCGACGTGCGCCCCGAAGCCGAATACGCGGCTGGCCACCTGCCGTTCGCGCGCTCGATGCCGCTCGGCGAACTGGAAAAGCGCCTGGCTGAACTGCCGGCCGGAAGGGAGGTGGTCGCCTACTGTCGCGGCCCCTTCTGCCTCATGTCCGACGAGGCGGTCGAACTGCTGCGCAAGCGCGGCTTCAGCGCGCACAAGATCACTGACGGCGTCACCGAATGGCAGGCAGGCGGGCTCCCGGTTGAACGCTGATCCATCAAGCCGCCACCACAACAAACGACACAAGCGAGGAGATATCGCATGAAAGGCGTCACTCTTACCCTGCCGGGCGACGTGTTCAGCAAGTCGGCGGTCACGACCGACGTATCGATGGCGGTGCCCGGCGCACAGACCACGGCCGGCCAGCGGGTGTTGACCTTCATCGCCAAGGATCCGTCCGGGCAGCGCTGCAACGGCAACCTGCAGGTAGCGGCCGAAGTCGCCGACACCTTTCGCTTACCGATCCAGCTTCTGCCCTCGAGCCAGGCGAAAGGCCTTCCCGCTCCGGCCGTGTTCTACGGCAACCAGTTGATCGTCGCCGACGGCAGGGAGGACAACGGCGCGGCCAGCTACCAGATTGTCGCCGACGTGCTCGATCTCGGGGGCGTGGCCGGGCAGGACAAGTCCGGCCTGCTGTTCCAGGACACCGTGCGCCGCGACTTCGACGCGCTGAAGGCCACCATCAAGTCTGGCGGCAAGTAATCCCTGTCACGAACCAGGACTGGATCATGAACACACTTTTCATCCTCAACGACGGCCCCTACGGCACCGAGCGCAGCTACAACGGCCTGCGCCTGGCGCGTGCGCTGGGCAAGCTCGAAGGCGAAACGGTACGCGTCTTCCTGATGGGGGATGCGGTGGCCTGCGCCAAGGCCGGGCAGAAGGTGCCCGAGGGCTACTACAACGCCGGCGACATGGTACGCATGGTCGGTGGCGAGGTGGCGCTGTGCGGCACCTGCATGGACGCGCGCGGCATCGGCGACGGCGAGTTGGTCGAGAACGCCCGCCGCAGCACGCTGAAGGAGCTGGTGGAATGGACCGCCGCCGCCGACAAGGTGCTTGTGTTCTGATGGAGCGTTCACGCACTGGGCCTCGAGGGCAAGGCTGCAAGCCCGCTCAAGCGTTGGGGCTTTCATGAAGGGGCGCGAAAGCAGCATGCCCGACGAGGCCTAATGGGCCTCGTTCTTTGACCCTCACGCCGTGCTGGATCGACTGCTGGTGCCGCAGGACAGCACCCACGGCGTGCTCGAGTTCGGCTGCGGTTACGGCTACGGCACCTTCACCTTGCCGGCAGCAAGCCGCACGCGTGGACGGGTAACGGCGCTAGACATCGAACCGAGCATGGTCAGCCTCGTCGCGCAGCGGGCCAAGTGTCGTTTTCAGAAGGCAACTGCACGAAAGTCAGAAGCGGACTGCACCGCAATCGACGTGAGTTTTGGGATTGGGTGGCGTGACGCGGGGATACCAAACAGTCGATGGCCGTTTCCGACCCTGACCTGCCTGATGTTATTTGCAAGGCCGAAGTCGGCTTTCTGATCTTCACGCTGCCAGTCGTTTCTTCAGGCTGACCGCCTCTTCCTCGGCCTGAACAATCCTCCAGGTCGGGACGACTTTTTCCGAACGGGATGACCGCTCATCCGCTTCACGGACTCACGGACCCGTTTCTGCCCTTCGTTGCTGACAGGATTCAACGGCAGGTAGTGGAGCAGGTCGGTCGGCGAATGGACCCAGTTTTCACCTATTTCAGATTGCCTGAAAGCCCCTTCGATTTTGACGTTACAACCAGCACCACGAAGCTCATGCCGACCAGACAGCAAACGATTCCTGCTCCGGCGGGCAGATCGACCAGCACAGACAGAACCAGACCGGTGATGTAGGCCAAGGTGCCAATGGCATGGGCGGCCATGAGTTTTCGTCGTGCCAGCCCGCTCACCGTGACGGAGGGCGCAATCAGGCTGGCAAAGACCAGCAGTACGCCGACCAGTTGCACGGAGGACTGCGCGGCGGATGCCATGACGTGGTGTACTTCTGTCGGGTCATGTCAACGTGTCGTCATGATCTTTGCTTCCTCGGCCCGATCCGAGACAAACCGTTTCAACGTTGCAGGAGCTCGTTGACTTTGCCCAGCAGCACTTTCTTGTCGAAAGGCTTGACGACAAAGGCAGCGGCGCCCACTTTGAGACTTTCGACGACAATATCTTTCTGGCTATAGCCGGTCATCATGATTACCGGGATCTCCTTGCCACGCTCGACCGCTCTCAGCCGACGGGTGGTATCAATTCCGTTCATGTCTGGCAGATTGACGTCCATCAGCACCAGGTCGGGACATCGCCGTTGCATGACCCGTAAAGCCTCGGCGCCCGAGGCCGCAAAAACCAAGTCCGCCTTGATCTCAGCGAACAGGTGCCGCAGAACCTCTCGTTGAAGTTCGTCATCATCGACGACCAGCACCAATGGCTTCACTTTTTCTGCCATGACCTGAAGATCGCGCACGGCCTCCATTTGGGGTGCGAATGTTTCGTCGAGTGAGTCGATCCAGAGATGGAGCGGCTCGACAGCGTTCGTAAGCGATTCGAAGCGGTTGCCGATCTCTTCCTTTCTGAAGCGGTCGATCTCATGTCCCAGGCCCTTCGCGTCCCTGATCTCGATCATGCCGCCCTCGGCCATCCTCTGCGGCAAGCCGAGGAATGCCGAATTGATGTCATTTTTTGCCTGCTGCAGCGAGTCGCTGGCGACCTTGATGTGCTGCTCGCCCCGGGTGGCGTATTCGTTGATCACCAACTCCAGTTCGGCGATCCGTCTTGCCTGCGCCGCGAGTTCGCGCGCGGCTGGGGCGCCCGAGGCGCCGTCCGACATTTGCCGGAGCGCGTGGATCACCGCCATGGGGAGGCGTGGCGTGTCGTGGATCATCGGCCAGAAGAGGACGTAGTCGTCAAAATGCTCCTTCTTGCACAGGTCGTAGACGTTTCGCAAGTCGTCCTGATTGCAGAGAATCAGGGTTCGGTGCGGCAGGGCGTGCACCACGCTGCTCAAGCGGTAGAGCCCAAGATAGTAGCGTTCGGCCTTTTCGAGACTATTGAAGGCGAGTATCAGCACTGCCGGTTTGCAGCGCTCGAAATCAGCGACGTGACGCTCCGGGAGGGCCGACACGGTCACGTTCTCAAACTCGTCGCTCAGCAGTCGCCGTACGAGGTTGCCGTCGGTGGCGTTATCGGTTGCGATCAGAATCCGTGCCTTGGAATCCATGCATTCCTTGCGTGGTAGGTGATCGGGCTCATATCCTGCTTGCATTCGTGGCGATGCACGAACGGGCGGGAACCGCGCTTGGATCATAGCCGACCCCTTGCCGAAAATCTTTGCTCGAACGGCAACGACACGTTTCCGGCACTGGATCAGGTAAAGCCCTGATCTTCGGCGCGGACACCGTCTTGTATTGTGGTTCGTGCGAGCGGCAATGAATCGATCATGCAGAGTACGGGGTCGGTGCGATCACGCCTCCCCGGGCGACACAACAGCCGGGCTGTCTCGCCAGAGAAGGCACCACGTTCCGAAGTACGCTGAGCGCGCGCCGCGCCGTCCACCCGTCAGGTCGCGGTGCATGAGGCCTCCACCTCATCCATACTGAATCGGCACTTACCGTTAAGCGGCATATGGACTTCGACTACCGGGACATTTTTGAGCGCCACCCCGATCCCATGTGGGTCCTCGATCGGGAAAGCCTGCGCATCATCGCGGTCAATCGCGCAGCCCTTGCGCAGTACGGCTACGTCGAAGCCGAGTTCCTGGCTCTACCGATCACGGACCTATTCTGCTCGACTGGCGCTGCACGCTCGTTGGGACCGCTTCGGCTGGCCGCTGTGGGGCTCGAGGCTGGAGAAGTTTGGCCCCATCGACGGAAGAACGGTACAGAGCACCTCGTCGAAATCCGCGCCCGACACATCAGCCACCATGGCCACGCAGCGACCTTGGTGGTGGTGCGCGATGTGTCTCACTTGGCCAATATCGAAGGAGTCGGTCATTCATTGCTCGCACGCGAGCAGAGCGACCGACCGGACGCGGATATCGCCCAAAGTGCGAAGGCATTGCAGCAGGCCAATGAAAAACTGCTCCAGCGCAAGAAGGTGCTCCGTGAGGCGATGCGCCTCGGCGGCATGGGACGCTGGGAAGTGAATCTTGAAGACAAGTCGGCCACGTGGTCCGACGAGGTCTATCCGATCTTCGGCCTCACGCCGGACACGTTCGGCGGGACATTCGAGGCCTTCCTCGAGTGCGTCCATCCCGGGGATCGGGAGGCACTCATGAGGGAGACCCAGCGGCTGATCGATGAACGTCGTCCGATCGAACTCATCTACCGAATTTTCCGGCCCGACGGTGAGCTTCGCTACGTGCGCGGAGTTGGCGATCTGATCGAAACCAACGCTGGCCGCGTTCTAACCGGCATCGTCCAGGACATCACCGAGATCGAGATCAGCAAGAGCAAGGCGCTGGAAGCGGGCAGTTTGCTTCGCATGGCGGGTCAAACCGCCCGCTTTGGCGGCTGGCGCGTGGAATTGGCCGGCTCGCGTGTCACGTGGTCCGACGAAACGGCTGCCATCCATGAGACGCCGCCCGGCACATCGCCCTCCTTCGAAGAGGGGCTCCAGTATTTTTCCCCTGAGGACAGGGCACGCATCACGCAGGTATTCGAAGAGTGTGTCCGAACCGGCCGGCCCTTCGATGAGACGGCGAAACTGGTCACCGCCCGAGGCAATCGCCTCTGGGTTCGCGTCGTGGGCGAGGCCGAACGCGATCCAGACGGCATCATCGTCGCCGTGCATGGGGGGCTGCAGGACATCGATGAACTCGTTCGCGAGCGGGCAGCCGCCCGGAGGCTGGCAGACCACCTCCACGAGACGCTGAACAACATCAGCGACGCGTTCTTCCTGCTGGACCATGAATGGCGCTTCGCCTTCGTAAATAAGGTGACTGCGCGACTTCTCGGTCGCAGCGAAGCGGATTTACTGGGCGGCAGCATCTGGGAGTTGTATCCCGACATACTGGACTCGACCTTTGGTCGCCAGTACCACGAGGCCGTAAAGAGGCGGGTCACCGTCTCGTTTACGGAGTATTACGCGCCGCTGGGCAAATGGTTCGATGTGAAGGCCTACCCGTCTCCTGACGGCCTTGCGGTCTACTTCACGGACGTCACCACACGCCGCGCCGAGCAGGAACACCTTCGTCTCCTCGAGACCGCGGTGTCGCGTCTGAACGACATCGTGATCATCACCGAAGCCGAGCCCATCGACGAACCGGGACCGCGCATCATTTATGTGAATGAGGCGTTTGTCCGCCATACCGGCTACAGCAAGGAGGAGGCGATCGGGAGTACCCCACGGATGCTGCAGGGACCGCGGACGCAGGCGGAGGAACTGGCGCGTATCCGCAGTGCGTTGCAGCGATGGGAGCCGGTTCGTGCCGAGGTGTTGAACTACACGAAGGACGGTGCGGAACTGTGGCTGGAACTGGAGATCGCCCCCATTGCGGACAATACCGGCTGGTATACACACTGGGTCGCCGTTGAGCGCGACATCTCCGAGCGCAAGCGAACCGTGGAGGCGCTGAGGGTTAGTGAGGAGCGATTCCGACTGGTCACGATGGCGACGCACGAGGTGGTCTGGGACTGGGACCTGGTCGCCCAAACGGGGTGGTGGAACGACAACCTTCTGCACCAGTTCAGTTATGCGCCGGACGGTGTGGAGTTCGGTGTGGAGTCATGGACAAACCGGATCCATCCGGATGACCTCGACCGGGTGCTCGACGGCATTCACAGCGTGATCGGCAGTTCCAGTCCGGACTGGAAAGACGAGTACCGATTCCGGCGCGCTGACGGAAGCTTCGCCACCGTCATCGACCGCGGATTCGTGATCAGGGATGCGCAGGGCAAAGCCGTGCGCATGCTGGGCAGCATGATCGACGTGACCGAGCGACGTGAAATGGAGAACCGCCTGCACCAGTCCCAGAAGCTGGAAGCGCTGGGCCAACTCACCGGCGGCATCGCACACGACTTCAACAATCTCTTGACCGTAATCCTTGGCAACGCCGAGATCCTGGCCGGGCGGTTGGCCGACGACGAACCCCTGCGGCGGCTGGCCGAGATGAGCATGACCGCCGCCGTGCGCGGCGCAGAACTCACCGCGCGTCTGCTCACCTTTTCCCGCCGGCAGACGCTCGCCCCGAAGGCCATCGACATCAATCGGCTGGTCGTCGGCATGGAAGGACTGCTGCGACGCACCATCAGCGAGAACATCGACATCAAGATCGTCTGCGGCGACGGTGTATGGGACGCCCTTGTTGATGCAGGCCAACTGGAAATGGTCGTGCTCAACCTCGCGATCAACGCGCGCGACGCGATGCGCGATGGCGGCCATTTGACGATCGAAACCGCCAACGTCATGCTGGACGAAACTTACGCCGCATTCGAGACGGACGTGACCCCCGGCGAGTACGTCATGTTATCGATCGCCGACACCGGCGCCGGCATGCTGCCCGACATCGCGAGCAAGGCCTTCGAGCCCTTCTTCACGACAAAGGATATCGGCAAGGGCACCGGCCTTGGGTTGAGCATGGTGTATGGTTTCGTCAAGCAATCCAGCGGACATGTGACGCTCTACTCGGAACCGGGCCAGGGCACCATCGTCAGGCTATACCTTCCACGGATGCAAGGGTCCTCGACAGACAAGGGTGCCGAGAGCGCGATCGACGCGGCGACCTTTCCTTCGGCAAATCGGGAAAAAATTCTGGTCGTCGAGGACGACGAACTCGTGCTGGCGCATGTCGCCCGGTTGATCGCAGGACTTGGCTATCGTATTGTCATCGCAAAGAACGGGCTCGACGCGCTCGCACGACTCGAAGAGCATCCGGATGTCGATCTGCTCTTCACCGATGTGGTGATGCCCGGCGGGATGAACGGGCGCGAACTCGCCGATCGGGTGCGACACACTCACCCGGGTCTGCCGGTCCTGTTCACCTCGGGCTATACGAAAAATGCATTGACGCACAATCGAATGCTTCTCGACCCGGGCATCGAGTTGCTGAGCAAACCCTATCGCCGTCAGGAACTGGCGGCCAAGTTGCGCGCGGTGCTCGACGGTCGCCGGTAAGACCAGATCGGGGGCCAACCTGGAGGACAACGGATGCCCCGTGAGCTTGGAAGGATCTTCCGCATGGCCAAACGCACCTCCCCGCGGCTGTGGAAAGCCGCCAGCATCGTATTGCTGCTGCTGATATTCGCCACCGACGCCCTGACGCCGCTCGGATTTGCTCATGGCACGTTATACGTAGTGGCGATCCTCCTCGCAGCCATGAGTCTGGACCGAGACTTCGTGTTCATGGTCGCCGCCGGCACCGTTCTGGCGATCGTCATCGGCGGGGTGCTTTCGCCGCCCGGGTTCGACGTTCATTACGTGCTCACCAACCGTCTTGTCTCGGCCGCGACGGTCGTGATCGTGACCACCATGGCGCGCAGTGCGATTCGCTACACCAGCGCGCTGGTCCACGAACATGGCCGGGTGACGTCGGCGCATCACGAACTCCAACGGGCGCAACGGCTGGCGCGCATCGGGGCGCACACCGCGCGCCTCGGCGGTTGGGAGCTCGATCTGGCCACGCGCACCGTCAGCTGGTCGGACGAAGCCTGCCGGATCCTCGAGGTTCCCGCCGGCACCCGCCCCAGCCTGGAAGAGGCCCTGTCCTGCTCGCGATCGCAGTGGCGAGCGGCGCTGCAGCGCGCGGTCGATGCCTGCGGGCGGAGCGGTCAGTCCTTTGACGAAATAGGTGAGCTCGTCACCCGTTCCGGCCGACTGATCTGGGTGCGCTTCGTGGGCGAAGCGGTCCGCGGCGCGGACGGCCGGATCGGCCAGTTGCAGGGCGCCCTGCAGGACATCACCGAGTTGCGTCAGTCGAAGGATGCGCTCGAGCAGTTGCAGAGCGAGACCACGCTGATCCTGAACGCAGTCGGCGAAGGCATCCTTGGTCTGGACACCGAAGGGCGGATCATGTTCGAGAACCCGGCCGCTGCCCGACTGCTGGGCTGGACCTGTGAAAAGATGCGCGGTCAGTTCGCGCACGAACTGTTCCACCACCATCGGCCGGACGGCGCGCTCTACCCGGTGGGAGAGTGTCCGATCTACCAGACGCTCAAGGATGGCGTTCCCCGTCGCGGCGAGGGGGATACCTTCTTTCGCTTTGATGGCACTGCCTTTCTGGCCGATTTCGACTGTAGCCCAATGAAGGACGCATCGGGCGCCGTGGTCGGTGCGGTCGTGAGTTTTCGTGACGCCACCCGGCAATATGCCCTGGAGGAACGGTTGCGCCAGGCACGACGGCTGGAATCGGTGGGTCAGCTTACCGGTGGCATCGCCCATGACTTCAACAATCTCCTGCAGGTCATTCTCGGCAATGCGGAACTGCTCACCGAGCACCTGCGCGACAACCCGAAGGCCTGCGCCCTCGCCGCGATGACACGGGAAGCCGCCGAGCGCGGAGCCGAACTGACCCGTCGCCTGCTCGCCTTCGCGCGCCGTCAGGCATTGGATCCCAGACCGACCGACATCTGCCAACTGATCGGCAATATGGAGGCGCTGTTGCAGCGTGCGCTCGGCGAGCAGGTGGACATCGTGATTGCCGCGTGCGACGGGCTGTGGCCAGCGCTGATCGACGGCGCACAACTCGAGAATGCCTTGCTGAACCTGTGCATCAATTCGCGCGATGCGATGCCTGAGGGCGGCACGATCAAGATTGAAATGGCGAACGTCACGTTCGACGGCGATACCGCGCTGGATGCAGATATTGCGCCCGGCCGGTACGTCATGCTCAGGGTGTCGGATACGGGGATGGGCATGGACAGCGCGACGCTCGCCCGAGCGTTCGATCCTTTTTTCACGACCAAGGGCCCCGCCAAGGGAAGCGGCCTCGGTTTGAGCATGGTGTATGGCTTCGTGAAACAGTCGAAGGGGCACATCGACATCCACTCGCGTCCCGGCACCGGAACGAGGGTCGAGATCTACCTGCCGCGCGCGCTTTCCGCAGCGCAGCGAGCGCAGGAACCGGTGTCTGCCGCAGTCCCTGAGCATCGCGCGGAAAGGATCCTCGTCGTCGAGGACGACGAACTGGTATTGGCCCATGTCTCGAACCTGCTTCTGCAACTCGGTTACAAGATCGTTGCCGCGCGGAATGGCAACGAGGCGCTGCAGGCGCTTGAGGAGAACGATTGCGATCTCCTGTTCACGGATGTGATGATGCCCGGCGGAATGAACGGGCGAGAACTGGCCGCGGCCGCGCGCGCCCTGCGCCCCAACCTTCCGGTCCTGTTCACGTCGGGCTACGCGGAGAGCACGCTCGTACACGAAGGACGCATCGACCCTGACGTCAACCTCATCAACAAGCCTTATCGCCAGCAGGAGCTGGCAGCAAAGCTGCGATTCGTGATCGAGAATGCGGAGCGAAACGCGCACCCGGAAACAGCGGGTTGAAAGAGCCGGAGCGCCTTCAATGACCACCCCAATCACCCAAAAGCAGCGTCTCCTCATCCTCGATGACGATCCACTCGTCGGCTGCACCATTCAGTTCATTGCCGAGGATGTCGGGCTCGAGACTCGCTTCACCTCCACGCCAGAGGATTTCTTTGAAATCCTGGAATCCTGGAAGCCCACCCATATCGCGCTCGATCTGATCATGCCGGCGATGGACGGCGTCGAGGTCATGAAACACCTCGCTCGAGAGGCATGCGGGGCGCGACTGATCATCACCAGCGGCGTCGGTTCGCGTGTACTCGATGCGGCCGGCCGCTCCGCCGCGGAGCGGGGCCTCGACATCCTGGGCGTATTGTCCAAGCCGTTCTCGGCCGGCGACCTGCGCCGTTTGCTGCTCACCGAGGCGCCCCGATCGACTCCTCCTCCTCGACCGACCCCCTCCGCCGTGGGCTTCGAGATTTCCGAGTCCGACATCCGTCTTGCCCTCGAAAACCGTGAATTCATCGTCGTCTATCAGCCCAAGATCGATTGTTCCTCGGGCAGCCTCGCGGGCTTCGAAGGGCTTGTACGCTGGATTCACCCGGACTACGGCCCGATCTCCCCGGATCGGTTCATCCCGCTGGCGGAAGCGAGTGGGCTGATCGACGAATTGACTGAGCAGGTCATCGAGGAATCGCTCGGCTGGTTCGCCCCACTCTGCCGGCCATCGGGTAGTGGCCGTACAGCAGGCGTCCGCCCCGAGATTGTCGACGGGCTCAGTCTTTCCATCAACATATCGGCAAAGACGCTCAATGACGTACGGTTTGTCGACCGGCTCGAGATGCACTGCATGGGGCGAGGGCTTGCACCCGAACGGCTGATTTTCGAGCTGACCGAGACGAGTGCGATGGACGACCCGGTCGCCTCGCTGGCTCTGCTTACAAGGTTGCGGGTGAAAGGCTTTCACTTGTCAATCGATGACTTCGGAACCGGTTTTTCCTCCATGCTGCAGTTGGTTCGACTGCCCTTTTCCGAGGTGAAAGTGGACAAGTCCTTCGTCATGACCGCGATGCAATCCGAAGAATCACGGACCGTGGTCAAGTCGATCGTGGATCTCGGGCATAGCCTTGATCTTCGCACCGTCGCCGAGGGCGTCGAAAGCGCGGAGGCACTGGCGTACCTCGCTGAGATCGGCTGCAGCCTTGCTCAGGGCTTCCATATCGCTCGCCCGATGTCGGGCGAAGCCACACTGAAATGGATCGATGAAAGACACGGCGTGCATTGAGCCGTGGCCAAACGGGCCTCATCGCAGGATGACGCCCAAGTCGTGCATGGGCCGCAACAGGGGCAGGAGCTCACAATGATGCATTCGTTCGATGAGGCCGCGCTACCCAATCTTCTGGGACGCGACCCCGAGCGGTTGTGTTCGGTCTTCCTCGGCTACCTGGACGCGTGCCGAAAGGGCACAAGAACGCTGCAGGATGCCACGGTCACGCGTGACTTCGACACGGTTCACCGGATTGCTCACCGCCTCAAGTCTTCATCGTACATGTTCGGCGCGCTTTCCCTCGGAGATGTGTTCACGAAACTGGAGTCGGCGGCCGCGAGCGGCCAAGCAGAGCAGCTCGACGTGCTCATGCCCATTCTGAGCGCTGAAGCCGACGCCGCCATCGAGTGGGTCGGGGTGCAGATAGGCCAGATCGGGGCATCCGCTCAAGTCGATGGTGCGAAACCCTAAGCGTGTGGGCGCCCCGGAATCGTGAAGTCTGAAGTCTTTTGACGGTCTGCTCGCGGGTACTGTGAAACCGGTCCGAGCCGCCTTGAAGACTGATCCTTCTGCAAGGATCGCCTTCGCATAGTGACCGGGATCCGGGATCTGCGAGAAGCGCCAAGTCGGTCACGCTGCCGCGCACCGACGACGCATCGCCAGTTCGTTGTGGATCATCTGCATCGCCGTGCCGATGATTCGCTCCACGATGCTGCCGTAGTGTGGTCGCCCGAGCGGACCATAGTCCAACCGGATGCCGTGCTGCTCGCAGCCACGGCGCAGCGCCTCGCTCTTGAATTCGACCGCGTTGTCCAGGTAGAGCAGCATGGGCTTGCCGCTCATCGGCCAGTCCATTTCCACGTTCAGTTTTTCCAGCCAAGGGCGCTTGTCACAGGCGACATGTACGAGGCACAGACCGGCGGAGACGGCGGACGGCGCGTCCAACGTGACCACCATGCCGAACACGCAACGGGTGAACACGTCGATGGCGATGGTGAGATACGGGCGACCAATCGGCTGCCGGTCGCGCTCGTCCCCTACGATCAGGTCGATGACCGTGTGGTCGATCTGAACCTGCTCCAGCGGTGCGGTCACGGCGGGCGGCTCGCCGCCGGCACCCTGCAGGTCGCGGGACGCATCCTCGTCTTCCCGGCGGCGAGTGGCCTTGCGCGGATCGAGGCTGGCGATTCGCGGCGCCACGTTGTTGCGCGCCGGCACCCGCAGCTTTTGCGCTTTGCACGCCTGCGCGACCTCGCGATGAAGCGCCGCCAGACTACGCCGCTGCTTGGTCAGGAAGCGCTTTTGCAACAGCTCGCGGATGATGCGTTCGACCGGCTCCGGCAGACGCCCCTTGCCTTTCCCGCCACCGGATCGGCCGCGAGCCAGGTCCGTAACCAGCCCCCCGCCATGTCGGGCGCGGCGGATCAGCACATACACCTGCCGACTGGACAAGCCAAGCGCTTGAGCGGCGGCATCGGCGGCTTCATGCCCGACCACCTCAAGCGCTGCCAGTGGTCCGACGATTTCCGCCCGGTGCCGGGCCTGCGCCCATGCCTCGTCGGGCAGCGTAGCCACACCATGCTCGGCAATCGGTGATGTGTCTGACGCCATGCTCACACCTCGCTTTGGTGCACACGAGTATTGAGCATAGTCGAGCTGGGTGCAGGTGACTTCTGATATTGCGCTGTCAGGAGCCGCCTGCACAACGGTCGTTGCGGCCAATCAGTTGGTGCAGTCGTCTTCTGAAACTGACACCAAGGACGCAGGCTTGGCGAATGTCCAGACCGAGGTTCGTGACTTCGTCGACCATGGCACGGGGGTGCCGGATAGCTCGCAGGGGCATGTCATGGTCTTCAATCTGCTGCATATCGAAGACCCGCTGGCACTGCTGCGCGAAGCACATCGAGCCCTTAAGCCTGGCGGTTTCCTCTCGGTGATTCACTGGCGCAGCGACCTCGATACGCCGCGCGGACCGCCACTCGCTCTCCGGCCCAAGCAGGAACAATGTGCAGGCCGGCTCGCCGAGGCCGGATTCCATTCGGTTCTTCAAGAGGACCTCGGCTCTTCGGCGCCGTATCAGTTCGGGATCCTGGCAAGGCGGGCAGCCCGCTGACCTTCCCTGCAGGCCTGTTGAGCCCGAGCAGCAGTTGATCAACCCTCTCCTGCCTCGCACGCGGGACAGGGGCAGCGATGGATGGCACGGGTAGGACGGGCACCCGTCTCCGATGGTGTCGATCGGCCCCCTATGCGCACATACCTGACACGGAAGGTGTGCGAGCAGCTGGGCGCACAACGGAAATCGGCCCCGAAGGGCCGCGGAAGAACGAACTGAAGGACCGGCGACCCGAAGGCCGCCGGCGTGGGGTGGTGGATCAGGCCCCAACGAGTTGCCGGGCCAGGGCCACCTCGACGGAATCCCCGTCTTGATTCAGGACATCGAGCCCCGATTCGGGCACGTCTCCCGACGTGCTTTGCGAGACCATGATCTTCCTCGCCATCAACCCGAGGCAGGTCATCTGCGAGGAGTTGGCATAGCCGAGGTAGATCACGCGCACCGGCTGCTTCTGGCCGATGCGCCAGGAGCGCCGGGCGGCCTGCTGCAACGAATACACGTTGTAGCCCGACTGCATGAACACGATCGTCGGGAACTCCAACAGGTCCAGGCCAGTTTTCACCAGCTCGGGATTGGTGATGAGCACGTCGATGCCACGGTCCAACTGCTCGGCGATCCAGTCCTCGCGGCGGGCGGCATCCACGCTTGCGCGCAGCACCGCCACCTTGAAGCCTTCCTGCTCCAGCAGCACCTTCAGGCGCGACGTGGTGTCGCGCGTGCCGGTGTAGACCGAATAGACCAGGGTCTTGCGCCCTTCCGCCTTCTCCTGCCTGCAGATCTCGATCAGCTCGCGTTCCTTGGGCATCACTTCCAGCTCGTTGAACTGAGCCGGCACGAACGCCAAGGTGTTGCGCGTGCGTGGATGCACTACCGTCTCCGACCGGAAGCAGCAATCCGGCCAGGCCAGCAGGACATTGAGGACCACACCGAGCAGCGTCGTGTCGCGCCTTGCCAGGGCCTGCTTCAGCTCCTGGGTCAGCCGACCTGCCAGATCGCGGTAGGCCGCGGCTTGTGCCGTGTCCATCGCGACTTCGCGGAACTCCTCGTCGTAGGGCGGCAGCACGTTGCCACCGATGTCCTTCAACTTGAGGAAGACCGTAAACGGCAGGACGCAACGCAGCACGCCCTTCGGACCAAAGCCAGGCGCCTTGACCGTGCGCACCGATACCTTGGTGCCCTTGGCCGTCTTGTGCGCCGTGCCGGTGCTCTCGGAATAGATATCCTTGAGCACGCCGTGATCGCGCATGAACGCCATCGCCGCCGACGTCATGCTCCCGCTCTTCGTCGGCCGGTAGCCGTCTTCGATCATCCGGCCCGGCAGGGCTCGGAACAGCAGGTGGAACAGGTCGTCGCCGTAACCGCCCATCAGTGTGCCGGTGAGCAACAGCGTCCTGCGCGCCTTGGCCGCCAACACCCCCATGGCCTGGCCCTGTGCAGAGCCGCCGTTCTTGTACTCGTGCGCCTCGTCGGCGATGAGCAGGTCGAACGTACCTTGGGGAAGCTGCCTCTTGATGAACTCGGACGGCTGGTAGCCGCCCTCGCCGAAGCCGAATTCCATGCTGGCCATCGCACGTTCCATCCGGTGCGCCTGACGATCCGAGAAGACCAGCTCACCGCGGTCGTCCATCAGGTTGATGAACTCGTGGATGTTGTCCCCGAGCATCGACGCGAGGAACGCATCGCCGAACTTCTGCATCAGCTTCTGCGCGGTGACTTCCCCGATGGTCGGGATGCGCTTCAGGGCTTTAAGGACGGCGGAGGACTGGTCACTGGCGGACAGGCCCCTCGGGCGGATCAGCGTCCACAGCGGTGCGGCGCAGTTGCTGCACTTGCGGCGAACCTCGTCGGCTTCCAGCTCGACCGGGTTGATCGGCTCACCATCGAGGTCGATGATGATGTGACCGCAACCCGGGCACGCGCCCACGTCTCCGTGGGGCGTCCGCCGCCGGGTGAAGACGGGCTTCCAGTGGAAGCCCATCCGCATCCGCACACGGCCCAGGACGAAGAACTCCTGACCCTGCGCCGGCACGCCCAACTGCTCGCGCAGCTTCAGCAGCTTGACCAGTGTGTCCGGGCCATTGAGCACCCAGACCTTGGCGCCGGCCACCGTCTCCTGGATTTCGCGTCGCCACTTGTAGACCAGGTGGGGTGGCGAGAGCACCAGGGTGCGGCGGTAGCCTTCGGCGTTGAGCACGGCGGCCGCGGCAATACCGACGGTCGTCTTGCCGCAGCCCATCTCGCCGTTGACGATGGCGGCACGTTCGCCGCGGTCGGCCAGCAGCTCCGTGACGGCATGGACCACATTGGCTTGCGCCTGGAACAGGTTGCGCTTGAGACCCGCGAGGACGATTTGGCGATGCGCCCGCGGCTGGCCGGTGTAGACCGGGGGATTGGCGCGGTTCAGCGAATCGAGCAGCTCGTCGCCGAACTCCGATACGAAGTCCTGCAGGCTCAGCGTGAGGGGTGAAGCAGCCGCTTCGAGCAGGTCACCCTGCGCAGCGGTTTCGGGAACGGCTTCAGGATCGAGGGACATGGTGATGCTCCAAGGTGAAGGGGCATGCACCTCCCCCAAGGGGCGATGACATGCCCCAGCGTGGGAAGAAAAAAGACGGGGCAAGGCCGTCGAGGTGGATCAATACTCGCTGGGCAGCAGCAGCGTGGTGACGCTGCGATCCCATTCGGTGATGATCCAGAGCTTCAGGCCGGGCGTGACCTGGTAGGACGAGAACAGACGTTCCTCGCCGGACTTCAGTGCGGCGTCGTTCAGTTGCCGGTCGTCATCGCACAGGTCGCCCCAGTCGCCATGAAGATGGCGGCGCAGGTACGGCGCGGGATTGAGCCGGCCCTGTCGGACCAGTTCGTCGATGCCGATGGTCATGACCACCTGTCCAGGGGAAAAGCGTGCTTGCGATGCGAAGTTGAGGATTGCGAGTGCCATGGTGATTTCTCTTTGCGGAAAAGCGGGCCACGGCACCCCTTCGGGGCGACATGACCCCGGTGGGTGAAAAGCATGACGGCGAACCGTCAGGGAACAACAATCAGCGGATGGTCAGCACCTCGCCCCGTGTCGGGGAACCTGGCGTCATGTCCCAGGCGCGGATGACCGGCACGAACTTGTCGGTGAGGATGCGCGTTTCGGCGACAGAGCCGTCGTCGCGTTCGGTGTATTCCGTCTGGAGGGTTTTCTCCTTGTGGGTATCACCTTTGACGACGAGCACGCGCCCGGTCCTGGAGCTCACCGCGCCCGAGATCGCGCCCGCGGCCAAGGCAAGGGCGAGATGCCAGTGGGACAAGGCCCGCGCCGGCGGGCGCAGCGACTGCTGCGCGGCGCCCAAGTGCGTGTCGAGCGCCGGCCAGAGCCCTTGCAACCGGCCGACTTCGTCGGCGAACTGCTCGGGTTCCATCGTCACGCGATAGAAGTGCTCCGGCTCGGCCGGGCTGGCGGGGACCGTGTACGGCAGGAACGGCCATTCCAGCGGCAGCTCCTCGGCGTCGGCGTCGCCTTGCCCGATCTGCAGCAGCAGACCGCGGACGGCCTTGGCCGAATCCGATGTCTGGTCGCGCTGGCGAACCCGACGACCGAAGACCACCACCTGCCTGAATTGCGTTTCCACCGCTCGATAGATGCGCAGGTCGGCGAAGTGCCGCGTCAGCCATCCGACCAGCTCGGCATCGAGCACGTAGGACGGCACGATGAAGACCAGCACGCCGCCGTATTGCAGCAGCGGCAGCGCACGCTGATAGAAAAGCTTCTCCAGCCTGGCGCGGCCCTGGCCCTGGTAGCCGATGTTGCCATTGGCGTCCTTGGATAGGTCGCCATACGGCGGGTTGAGCCACAGCAGGCCAAAGGTCTGGCGTGAGATCAGCGTGTCCATCAGGTCACCGTGGATGCAGCGATCGACCAGTTGGCGTGCGTGGCGGGCACGCTCGGCGTCGTACTCGACGGCAAAGGCCTGGACCTGCCCGCGCCCGAGGGCGTGGGCCGCTTCGGCGATCGCCACGCCTTCGCCAGCGCAGGGATCGAGGATGCACATCGGGCCGTCCGCGGGCGCCAGTGCGGTGAGCGCTCTTTCGAGCGTGGATTCATCAGTGGGGAAGTACCCGCTCTTCACAAAATTGCGGGCGAGCCGCGGGAACATGAGTGCCATGGGAATCTCCTGGGGCATGACGATGAAAGGAAGCGGATATGCGCGTGTGCATGTCCGGTACGAAGGCTTCAGGCCACCGCTTCGAGCGGCAGGTCGGAGGTGTTCGGGTGCCCGATGGCGTCTGTGGTGAGCACGTTGCTGCGGATCAGTCCGCCCAGCGCCTGGGTCAGCGCCGGAACATCGATAGCTAGCCGATGGCCTTCCAATGGCCCGAGGGCGAACGGAAGGCGGGTCAGCATCGACTGCGCCTGCAACAGCTCCAGCACGATGTCGCGCCAGTGATCGAGCAGCGGCAGCGGGCAGGTATCCCGCACCAGCGACCACAGCCGGTCGAGCCGGTGTGCGGACTCGCGCGGCAGAAGTGCCAGCGCGCTGGCGTTGGCCTTGTCGGGCTTCACAGCGCGACGGTCGAACAGCCACACGTTGGTCAGCGAGCCGAACAGCGTGCGGCGGTAGGCGCGGGTAATGCGCTTCTCCAGGTTCTCGACGTTGCCGACGAAGACCGGAAGCGCGCCACCTTGCTCAGTGACGATGTGGAACTGGTCCAGCCCCTGCGCATCCCGCCCGAGGGTCAGGCGAGCCAGAAACTCCTGGACGGCGGTGTCGCGCGCCCAGATCGAGAGAAAGACCAGGTTGCCGTGTTCGTCACCGACGCAGCCGTCGGCCATGAGGTCGGGGCACTCGTCGATGCGGTACAGCGTCTTGGAAGGATGGGTGGCAGGCATGGTGTTGTCCTCGAAGGAATCGGAGACAGCACGGCCCGCCGGGGCAGTCGCTGCCCCGAGGGGTGGAAGATAGGCGCCGGGAACGGACTGGTGAAGAGAGAGACCTGTGCGTCACAACGCACCGTAGCCTTGAAGGTCTTGGCTACCTGGGCATGTTGTCGGCGTTGCCGACGGACATGGGGGCAGATTGCTTCAGGTGATCTATGGGCCGTAGCGAAAACCCGATTTGCAAGGTGCCCCTTTTTGCCTGCTTGGCCCCGATACCTGAGGAGGGGGCTGGCCAGCAATACCATCGCTACAGTTCGCTGTAGCGTGGTTCGGGAATCCGGGCGAGACATAACGGCCGCGAAAATTGGGCGGGTGCAAATGGCGGACAAGCGATCGGGAACCGGTCGGCCGGCTGTGATGGCCGTCGGTCAAGTCGTCGGCCATGCTGCCGCTGACCAGACGTGTCGTTAGCGGCCGATCAGGATCACCGGTCGCTGACCGCAAAATTAGGCCCAGCGGAAGCTTCCATGACCAGCGAATTCACCCTTTACAGGGCGCGCGAAAAAGCCCTGGCCGAACGGTCTCGGCACAGGGCTTCGGCTTACCAGAAGGATGGTGGCGGCAATCAGACGGCAGCCTGCTTCGCCCCCCATTCTCGCAGCGATTTCATCGCCCCTTCCAGGCGCCCTTGAACATCACGAAGCGGCGCGCAGTCCGGGTAGTGCTTGCTCAGGAGCCCACGGACTTGCACGAGGTCTGCGAGCAGTCGCTCGCGGACCGGTGCCGGCATGTCCTTCCGGAGTGGCATCGGCAAGGTTCCGTGGTAATACACGTCGAAGAAGCGCTCGCTGTCGAGTTCTGCCGCGGTGTACTCGGCTTGCAGCCATGAATCCAGCTTGGCCCGAACCTGCTCAACCCGCGCACGCACCCCCTCGCGGTTACCACAGAGGCCTACTATTCCCTTCAGTAGGGTTCCAACCTCCTCGTGGGTCTCGATGGGCATTCTTCCCTTGGGCATCCGGATCGTTCGGCCGAGGTCGTAGCCGATGATGCGCGTGGTCTCTGTGTCGCGGCACAGGAAGGGGTCTAGCGGTGCGATCGCACGGAGTCCCGCTTGTTGCTCCAGCAGCGAACGGAACGTTGGTCGGAATGGGCCGGATACCCCGGACCACTCCGCGAAAACGATCGGCGCCGGTGCGGATTCAAGCACCGCTCGAATAGCGTCGAAGTGCGCGGCGCTGGTCTCGTGCACAGCGACGAACATCAGGCTGCCGATGTCCGGTGCGTACATCCCTGGCCACGGGGCTTGCTCGATGCGGTATCCGTGCTGTGCTGCCCAGGCTGCCCGTCGGGCCAACTTCTCCGGTCCAATTGCGCCTTCATACGGTTCGTCGATCATCACTTCGATGCCGCGCTCGGGATCGATCCAGTGCGTCGTGTGGTCGGCCGCCGGCAGTGACTCTGCAATCTTCGGTCGGAGAAGCCTACGCCCGTCGGCTGGACGCAGGCCCGTTGCTGCCATGAACTGCAACTCGCGGGCGGCGAAACAAAGGGCTTGTCGGGCCGCATCCTGACCGCGATACATGGCCTTGCTTGCGAGGTGATCCGGTGCGCGGCCCCGGAACTTGCCCAGGGCGCGACAGGCCCGCAGTTTCCTTGCGTCGATCAGCGATTGCCAGGGGCGCTCGAGACGCAGTTCCATCGTCTCGCGGCCTTCTGCGATGCTGCGCGGTTCGCGCCAGTATGCGGTGAGGAAGAGACTGTGCAGCGGCTTCGGCGGCTCTGCCCGCTCGTGGCCGAGTGTCGCCAATGCATTGCGGTAGTTCGCGTACCCGGCCTGCATCGAGGCGAGGTCGAGGGCGTTCGTATGCTGGATGCCTTCGCTCTTGCGCAGAGCATTGGCGAGGCGTTTGATACCGACGATGGTCGTCGGTCGAATGTCGTTGCCGATCATGTTCAACTCCCGGCCCGAATCGTGACGTCACCCGCCAACCGCCATCCGAGCCAGAGGTCGCTCATGAGGGCCAAGAGATCGAAGGCAGCACTGTCAACAGCTTTGGTGAGACGGGTGCCCGGCTCCTGCCCGGAGCCGAGGCGCCATTGTGCAACCCGAGCGCGTTAGGTGCAACTGGCCGCAGCTCTCAGCCCGCCTCGTACGCACTTTCGCTCACGGTACCGAGCACTGCGACGTAGGTGAGTCGCACTGCGGCGCACGCGGTATCGAGCAGCGCCTGGGCTGCATCACACGGCGGATAGGTCGAGGTAAACAGCACACGCTCTTCGGCGAAGAAAAAGCGGACCATGCCGCGATGGACACGATCCGCTTGGGGTCAGGCTTTCAGCTTGCGCAGGCCATCCGCGAGCAGCCAGAGCGCCCGGTTGAGCCGCACATTCTGGTCGATGCCCTGGACAGGCCGGGTGCGCTGCTGGCGCCCGTTGGCACTGCGGCCGCTCAGGCCGCCTTTGACGAGGTTCTCCTGGACCCGGTTGAATGTGGACCACAAGTCCGCATGGTTGTCGTCGAAGCGACGGGGACGCAGGAGCTGGCTTTCCGTGATCGGCAGGGTCCTGTCCGGTTCGTCGTACTTGAGGACCAGGGCCGAGCGGGCGAAGACCTCGGCCTCGCCGTCGTCGAGCGTGATGGCACGCATGCCGTCGCGCGAGTCCTGCACCTGTTCGAACCCGTCCAGCACCTCGTAGGCGCCCTCGATCACGTGATCGGTGACGTTGCCCTTGTGAGGCACGCGCACGTCGGCGAACGTGTCGCCGCATACCAGGCCGTTCTGGCACACGAAACGGAACATGCCCGCCAGCATCTGGTAGCTGCTGGTGCCATCGTGCGAATTGAGCAGGATGATCTCGTTCGCCTCGGCGCCGTTGATCTGGCTCGCATGGCGAAGGCGCAGCATGTGCTTGGTGTAGTCGCGGCGGTCCTCCTGGCGCACGCGGGTCTGGCACACCATGAACGGCTGGAAGCCTTCCTTGCGCAGTTCGGTCAGCACAGCCGCCGTGGGAATGTAGCTGTACCGCTCGGAGCGGCTTTCGTGCGGGGTGTCCGCGAAGATGGAGGGCGCGACGGTGCGAATCTGGTCGTCGGACAGTGGGTGATTCGACCGCAGCACCGGGGAGCGATGAGAAAAGCGGGACGCGAGTTGCATGACGATCTCCTTGAATGAGAGACCGGGGCCCCGCCCCACCGGGGAAGAACCCCGGCGGGTGGTGTAACGCCGCTGACGCGACGGTGGGAATCAGGCCTTGGAGAGATGCCAGTCCTGGGACAGCGGAGCGAACTCGTAGCCCATCACACCGAGACGGTCGCGCTGCTGACGCAGGATGCGACGATCGACGGTGGCGTCGAGCTTGACGATCTCGCTCAGCGGCCAGAGCGCACCGAACAGCGCCGCGTCGTCCGACTCGGCGGAAGCGTCGGGGAATTCGGCGGCCGATTCGTTGCCGAACGGCGTCGTGTCGACCAGGGGATCGCACGGGTTGTGCGACTTCGCCTTGGGCTTGGCCTTGGACGTTGCCGGCACGGGCGCCTGCGCTTCCTCGTCGATCGGATCGACTTCCTGCGGACTCAGCTGGCGGGCTTCGTCGCGGCTCAGGGCATCGATGTTGGACAGCGTCATCCCGCCCAGGAGGGCACGGATCTCGATGACCATACGGCCGTTGGCACTGTAGGTGGAGGGACGGATCTCGGCAATGACGAAATCGCCCTCGTACTTGCCTTCGGCGTACTGATCGAGCTCGGCGTTCTTCACGACGAACTCGCCGATCGAGGTCGCGAGGCGGCCGACGTTGAAGTCGCCGTTGCGGCCGTGGATGGTCTTGATGGCCAGTTGGCCTGGGAGGCTGATCATGAAGGTCTCCTGCGAACGAGAGAGGACAAGGCCCCGGGGATGGGGCCTTGCGGATCAGAACGACTCGGCAACGGCCAATGCGGGGGCATCGGCCGCGTCGTCGGCAGCATCGGCGACGGGCCTGGACGGCTCCGGTGCCGCGGCTTGCTGCGCGGCGGGCGCGTCGGACGGGACTTCCGGGTCGCGCTCGTCGCTCTCGGTCGGCTTGGGGTCGGCCTTGTAGACGAGCTTGCCGTCGACCTTGATCCAACTGACGAACAGGAGGCGGGCCTTGAGGCTCACCCCTTGCTCGCCGGCACGCTTGCCCTTGGAGTAGGTAAAGGTGTCGGTCCACAGGTCGCCCAGGCGGAAGCCGATCAGCACCTTCCTCTCCGCCTCGACGGCATCGATGCAGCGACGAACCAGGTGCTGCGCTTCCGAGCCCGATACGCGCGTGTCGAAGCGCACATACGAGACGTCATCGCTGGGACCATTGAGCGCTGCAATGTCGCAGGCCAGGAACGCATCGCCCTTCTTGGGCTTCACTTCGCGGATGCGATTGAGGTACCCGAGGCCGGTGATGTGGAGGTCGAAGTAGGACTTTTCGGGGGAAGTGGTCATGGTGAATCTCCTGAGAACAATGAGGCGGAGACACACCCGACCCAGGCGGGGAAGGTGTGGAACCCCCGCGTGGGTTTATGGAGCAGCTTGGTGGCATCGCCATCGGAAAGCGATGGACGTTCGCGCGTGGATGCCGGTGCGAACTGGAGTGATCAACGCGGTCGGAACTGCGTCGTAGCCTCGAGGATCGCGGCTACCTGGGTATGTTGCTGAGGGGAATCAGCAGAACATGACATCAGCCTGCCATTCCTCGGCGTGATGGGCCAGAGGAAAACAGCATCGGAGCTTGACCCGATTCGTCCCTCCGTCGCTTCCCTTGAAAAGGGAGGCTGTCCGCGCGCGCGCCTCTTGCGGATGTCGATCCACGCGGACCGCAATTGCCGCAGATGTGGCGCGGATCGCGCGTTTGCAATGGGTACAACAGTGCCCATGGTCATTTTTGTCAGGGAGCGGCTTCCACCACCTGCGTCGGCCCCCTTGTCAGCTCGCGCGCCTGAAAGCTAGACTTCCGCCCCATGCGTCGTTGGCTTGCCATCCTCCTGCTCTGTCTATTGCCGCTCCAGGTGTCCTGGGCAGCGGTGGCCGACTATTGCGCCCACGAGCATGACCGCCAGGCCCAACATTTCGGCCATCACGATGATGAGCACACCGCGTGGTCCGGTCCGTCCGACAGCCCGGACACGGGCGGCAAAGTCAAGCTGGCGCACGATCACAACCACAACCATCTCTCGGGGTTCGTCGGCCTGCTTGCCGAGCCGACCGGCAACCAGCGCCTTGCCAGCACCTCCATCCACCCCGACCACGGGACGCGGACCTACCCGGCCGTCCCGCCCGATCAGCCCGAACGCCCTCAATGGTCTCGTCCCGCCTGAAACGGCGAGACGAGCGTCCCGGATTTTCCTGATCTAGCGCAAGGCGCTAGCGCTTCGTTTCGCCGAATTCCTTCCCTGTTCGGAGAATTCGATGCGAAACCTCATGTTGCCGCTGCTGCTGGCGGCCTTCTCCATGCATTCCGCGGTGGCGCAGGATGTCGGCCCCGACGTGGGCGGCAGTGTGCTGTCCGATGCCACACGAAACCCGGCGCTCGAGCCGTCGGGCCCGCTGAGCCTGGCCGCGGCGCTCGACCTGACGCTGCAGGCCAATCTCGATCTGGCGCTTGCCGGCCATGAAGTGGACGCGACCGCGGCGGCGGTGCGCCAGGCCGGCCTGCTGCCCAACCCCGAGCTGTCGGCGCTGGTCGAAGACACCCGTCGGGACTCGCGCACCGTCACGCTGCAACTGAACCAGCCGCTCGAGCTGGGCGGCAAGCGCGCCGCGCGCGTCGATGCGGCCGAGCGCGCACACGATGTCGCCGCGGCCGACCTCATCACCCGGCGCACCGAACTGCGCGCCGACGTGACTGCCGCATTCTTCGACCTGCTGGTCGCCCAGGAGCGCGCGCGCCTGGCGGCCGAGTCCGCCGACCTGGCCCAGCGCGCGACCACCGCCGCAGCGCGGCGCGTGGCGGCGGGCAAGGTGTCGCCGGTGGAAGAAACCAAGGCGCGGGTGGCCGAGGCCGCGGTGAAGGTCGAGTCGACCCAGGCGGCGAGCGAATTGCGCGCGGCCCGGCGGCGGCTGGCCGCCTTCTGGGGCAATGCGGCGCCGCGCTTCGACGCCGCGGTCGCGCCGGTGGGCGTCCCGGTCGAGCCGCGTGCCTACGGCGAACTGGCGATGCAGCTCGAAACAGCGCCGGCGCTGGCGCGCGCGGGCCTCGAGATCGAGCGGCGGCGCGCGCTGGTCGAGGTCGAACGGGCGCGCCGCGTTCCCGACCTCACGGTGAGCCTCGGCGTGAAGCGCGACGAATCGCTCGGGCGTGACCAGGCCATCCTTGGTGTGTCCGTGCCGCTGCCGCTGTTCGACCGCAACCAGGGCAACCTCGCCGAAGCTCTCAAGCGCCAGGATCTGGCCCGCGATGAGCGCGCCGCGCTGCGCATCCGCCTCGAGCGCGACGTGGCCGACGCCTGGGAACGGCTCGACAGCGCCCGGGGCGAGGCGGCAGCGCTGCAGGACGAGGTCCTGCCCGGTGCCCGCCAGTCCCTCGACGCCGCCACCAAGGGCTTCGAACTGGGCAAGTTCGGCTTTCTCGACGTTCTCGACGCCCAGCGCACCCTGTTCCAGGCCAGGGCCCAGCACCTGCGCGCCCTGGCGGCGGCCTACCGCGCGCGGGCCGACCTCGATCGCATCCTGGGCGAGCCGGCTGCGCCGGTTGCCCGCTGAGACTCCCGGAGCAATCCATGACAACAAGCAAACCCAAGAAACAGATCGTTGCCATCGCCATCGTGATCGCCCTCGGCGTCGCGCTTGGCGCGGCCATCCTCGCCGTGGATCGAAACATGTCCGGCGCTGCCGAGGGTGGCCACGGCCACGCCGAGGAAGCGGCAGGCGATCATGACGAAGCGCTCGTCCGTGGCCCCTACGGCGGCCGCCTGTTCACCGAGAGCGACTACGGCCTGGAAGTGACGATCTTCGAGCAGGGGGTCGAACCGCAGTTCCGCCTGTACACCTACCGCGACGGCAAGCCCCTGGCGCCCAAGGACAGCGCGGTGGAGCTGACACTGGAGCGGCTGGGCCGGGCGCCGCAGGTGTTCCGCTTCGCCGCCGAGGGCGATTACCTGAAAGGCGATGCGATCGTGAGCGAGCCGCATTCCTTCAAGGTGACGGTGAATGCCAGCCACGCCGGCAAGCCCTACCAGTTCGGTTATGAGCAGGTCGAGGGGCGGGTCAGCATGAGCGACGAGCAGCTCGCGCAGGCCGGGGTGGAACTGGCCACCGCCGGTCCGGCGCGCCTGGCGACCCGCCTGGAGCTTCTGGGCGAGGTCCGCTACAACAGCGATCGCACCGTGCAGGTGGTGCCGCGGCTGGCCGGGCGGGTGGAGTCGGTCGCAGTGAGCGCCGGCGAGCGCGTGAAACAGGGCCAACTGCTGGCGGTGCTGGCGAGCCAGTCGCTGGCCGACCAGCGCGGCGAGCTGCTCGCAGCCGAGCAGCGCCTGGCGCTGGCGCGCTCGACCCACGAGCGCGAGAAGACCCTGTGGCAGGAGAAGATCTCGGCCGAACAGGACTATCTGCAGGCCCGGACCGCGCTGCAGGAGGCGACGATCGCCGTGCAGGGCGCGCGCCAGAAGCTGGCGGCCTTGGGTGGGGCGCCCAGCAAGGGAGACCTGACGCGCTACGAGCTGCGCGCGCCGATCGCCGGCGTGGTGACCGACAAGCGCATCGCGGTCGGCGAGGTGGTGCGCGAAGACAGTGCCGTGTTCACCGTGTCCGACCTGTCGACGGTCTGGGTCGAGGCCACCGTGCCGGCCGCCGACCTGGGCGCGATCGCCGAGGGGCAGTCGGCCAGCGTGCGCGCCAGTGCCTTGTCCGAGCCGGCCGAGGGCCGCATCGCCTACGTCAGCGCACTGGTCGGCGAGCAGACGCGGGCGGCGACCGCGCGCATGGTGCTGCCCAACCCGAACGGGGCATGGCGCCCCGGCCTGCCGGTGAAGGTGGCGGTGGTCGCCTCCGAGACCGAGGTGGCGGTGGCCGTCGCCGCCGATGCCATCCAGACGGTGCGCGACGGGAAGGTGGTGTTTGGCCGCTACGGCGACGCGCTGGAGGCGCGCCCGCTGGAGCTGGGTCGCAGCGACGGCCGCTACGTCGAGGTGAAGGAGGGGCTGCAGGCCGGCGAGCGTTACGCCGCCGCCAACAGCTTCGTGATCAAGGCCGAGCTGGGCAAGGCCGGCGCCAGCCACGACCACTGAGGCGCAGGCCCCATGTCACAACCCGCACGCTCGTCGTTTGCCGCTATCCAAGGGGGCGCATGCCTCCTACCGGACGGTCCGTCAGGAGACCTCGCATGAAACAGATCACCGCCATCATTCGCCCGCACCGCCTCGAAGCGGTCGAGCAAGCCCTCCACGCGCTGCCCCGTCTGCCGGGCTTCACGGTCTTTCCCGCGCGAGGGCATCCGCGTGGCCACGGGCAGGATCACCACTTCCTCGCCGACGAATGGAACCCCGACGCCCATGACGCGCTGGTGCTGCTTGTGTTGTGCAGCGACGATGCCGCGACCGGCATCGTTTCCGCCATCCAGCATGCCGCCCGCACGGGTACCCCGGGCGACGGCCTCGTCGCGATTGCCGAACTCGGCGACGTGATGCGGATTCGCACCGGCGAGCGCGGCGACGCGGCACTTTGAGGAGCCAGCATGTTTGAACGCCTCATCCGCTTCGCCATCGAGCAGCGCTGGATCGTGCTGCTCGCCGTGCTCGGCATGGCCGGGGTCGGCCTCTGGAGCTACCAGCGCCTGCCCATCGACGCCGTGCCCGACATCACCAACGTGCAGGTCCAGATCAACACCGAGGCACCGGGCTACTCCCCGCTCGAGGCCGAACAGCGCGTCACCTTCCCGATCGAGACGGTGATGGCCGGGCTGCCCCACCTCAGCGAGACGCGCTCGCTGTCGCGCTACGGCCTGTCGCAGGTGACGGTGATCTTCGAGGACGGCACCGACATCTACTTTGCCCGCCAGCTCGTCAACGAACGCCTGCAGGAGGCGCGCGCCCGGCTGCCGGATGGACTGGCGCCAACCCTGGGGCCGATCGCCACCGGCCTGGGCGAGATCTACATGTGGACGGTGGAAGCCGCGGAAGGCGCGAAGAAGCCCGACGGCAACCCCTACACCGCCACCGACCTGCGCGAGATTCAGGACTGGATCATCAAGCCGCAGTTGCGCACCGTCCCCGGGGTCACCGAGATCAACACCATCGGCGGCTATGCCAAGGAGTTCCAGGTCGCGCCGCTGCCGGATCGCCTGGTGGCCTACGGGCTGTCTCTCGCCGACATCGTCGAGGCGCTCGAGCGCAACAATGCCAACGTCGGCGCCGGCTACATCGAGCGCCGCGGCGAACAGAACCTGATCCGCGCGCCGGGCCAGGTCGCCAACCTCGAGGACATCGGCAACATCGTCGTTGGCCGCGCCGAAGAACTGCCGATCCGCATCAGGGACGTGGCCGAAGTCGGCCTCGGCCAGGAGCTGCGCACCGGGGCCGCGACCGAGGATGGACGCGAGGTGGTGCTGGGCACGGTGTTCATGCTGATCGGCGAGAACAGCCGCACGGTGGCGCGGGCGGTGGATGCACGGCTGCAGGAGGTCAATCGCAGCCTGCCGGCCGGCGTCAAGGCGAGGACGGTGTACGACCGTACCATCCTGGTGGACAAGGCCATCGCCACGGTGAAGAAGAACCTGCTGGAGGGGGCGGCGCTGGTGGTCGCCATCCTGTTCCTGTTCCTCGGCAACATCCGCGCCGCGCTCATCACCGCGCTGGTGATCCCGCTGTCGATGCTGTTCACCTTCAGCGGCATGGTGAGCAACAAGGTCAGCGCCAACCTGATGAGCCTCGGCGCGCTCGACTTCGGCATCATCATCGACGGCGCGGTCGTCATCGTGGAGAACTGTGTGCGCCGTCTGGCCCACGCGCAGGCCGTGGCAGGCCGCACGCTCAGCCGCAACGAGCGCTTCCACGAGGTCTTCGCCGCCGCGCGTGAGGCGCGCCGGCCGCTGCTCTTCGGCCAGCTCATCATCATGGTGGTGTATCTGCCGATCTTCGCCCTCACCGGGGTCGAAGGGAAGATGTTCCACCCCATGGCCTTCACCGTGGTGGCGGCGCTGGTCGGGGCGATGATCCTGTCGGTCACCTTCGTGCCGGCGGCCGTGGCGCTGAGCCTCGGCGGCAAGGTGGCGGAGAAGGACAACCGCGTGATGGACTGGGCGCGCCGCGGCTATGCACCGCTGCTCGACTGGGCGCTGGCCAGCAAGCCGCTGGTGATCACCATCGCCGTCGTCGCCGTGGTCCTGTCGGCGCTGCTGACGACGCGCATGGGCAGCGAGTTCATTCCCAGCCTGGACGAGGGCGACGTCGCCCTCCATGCGCTGCGCATTCCCGGCACCAGCCTGACCCAGGCCATCGGCATGCAGACGCAGCTCGAGCGCACGCTGAAGGGCTTTCCCGAGGTGGACACCGTGTTCGCCAAGCTCGGCACCGCCGAGATCGCCACCGACCCGATGCCGCCCAACGTCGCCGACAACTTCGTCATGCTCAAGCCGCGCGCCGAGTGGCCCGACCCGCGCCGTCCCAAGGCGGAGCTGGTGGCGGCCATGCAGGAGGCGGTGGAGAAGGTGCCGGGCAACAACTACGAGTTCACCCAGCCCATCCAGATGCGCTTCAACGAGCTGATCTCCGGTGTGCGCAGCGACGTGGCGGTGAAGGTGTTTGGGGACGACATGGAGGTCATGAACGACACCGCCGCGCGCATCGCCCAGGTGCTGCAGGGCATCCCCGGTGCGGCCGACGTCAAGGTGGAGCAGACCACCGGCCTGCCGATGCTGACCGTGCACATCGATCGCGACAGGACGGCGCGCTACGGCCTCAACGTCGCTGACGTGCAGGACGCCATCGCCACCGCAGTCGGCGGGCGCGAGGCCGGCGTGCTGTTCGAGGGCGACCGCCGCTTCGACATCCTGGTGCGGCTGCCCGAGCGCCTGCGCAGCGACCTCGAGGCGGTGCGGCAACTGCCTCTCCGTCTGCCCGGAGGCGAGTCCGGCGCGGCCCGCTTCATCCGCCTGGGGGACGTGGCCGACATCGAATCCGCGCCCGGCCCCAACCAGGTCAGCCGCGAGAATGGCAAGCGGCGGGTGGTGGTCACCGCCAACGTGCGCGGGCGCGATATCGGCTCGTTTGTCGCCGACGCGGAAGCGCGGATCGCCCAGGCGGTCACCGTGCCGTCCGGCTACTGGACGACCTGGGGGGGCACCTTCGAGCAACTGCAGTCGGCGACGACGCGCCTGCAGATCGTCGTGCCGGTGGCGCTGCTGCTGGTATTCACGCTGCTGTTCGCGATGTTCGGCAATGTGCGCGACGGCCTGCTGGTGTTTACCGGCGTGCCCTTCGCGCTCACCGGCGGCATCGTCTCGCTATGGCTGCGCGGCATTCCGTTGTCGATCTCGGCCGGGGTGGGCTTCATCGCGCTGTCCGGGGTAGCGGTGCTCAACGGCCTGGTGATGATCGCCTTCATCCGCAGTCTGCGCGAAGGCGGCATGGGGCTCGACGAGGCCGTCCGCGAAGGGGCGCTGACGCGCCTGCGGCCAGTGCTAATGACCGCCCTGGTGGCCTCGCTCGGCTTCGTGCCGATGGCCATCGCAGTCGGCACCGGCGCCGAAGTGCAGCGTCCGCTCGCCACCGTGGTGATCGGCGGCATCCTGTCGTCCACCGCGCTGACCCTGTTGGTGCTGCCGGTGCTCTACCGGCTGGCGCACCGTAAGGAAGAGGCGCGGGAAGTGGTTGTTGCGCCCGGAGTAGAACCGCAGTCGCAAGCATCCTGAGTGCAAGACCCCCGGCAAGCCGGGGGATCGAAACGCTGAACATCCAAGGGAACACATCATGGGCTTTTTCGAGCGGATGCTGGACAACCTAACGCGTGGTGGATTTGGTGGCCACCACGGCGGCTACCGCGGCAGCCATGGAGGCGACCGTCATGGCAGCCGCCATGGCGTTCCGCAAGATGGAGGCCGCGGTGTGCCTCAGGGCGACCCTCCAGAGACCGGCAACGTCTGCCCCAAGTGCGGCAGTACCAATTCGGTCCAAGCGCGCTTCTGCCAACAGTGCGGTACTTCGCTGCAGCGCGAGAAATGTTCAGGCTGCGGCGCGGAGCTCGCGGCGAACGCCAGGTTTTGCGGCCAGTGTGGGAAACCGAGGCCGTGACGCGCAGTTCGGGTGACGCTGCTTGATTTCGGGAGATCGCACCATGGCCGAGAAATTCACCCTCGACGTATCCCTGCTTCTGCCCGGTATCCCGGATGAACAGGATGCCTGCGTCGGAAGGCTGAACACCTTGTTACAGGCCGAAGGCGTGGAGAAGGCCCACGTCGTGCGCGAGGACGGTGTCGCTCGCGTGTGCCTGCACTACGATCCGCAGCGGTTCGGCGCCGCCGACGTGCGTCGGCTCGCCACCGCGGCCGGGGCCTCCCTGGTCAAGCGCTATGCGCACGCAAGCCTGCGCATCGACGGCATGGATTGTGCGACCTGTGCCGACGTGATCGAGCACGCCCTTGCGCGCCTCGACGGCGTGCTCGAGGCCAGGGTGAGCTACGCCGCCGAACGGCTGCGCCTGGAATACGACCGCGAGAAGGTTTCGGCCAAGGCCGTCGAACGCCGGCTCGAAGCCCTGGGTTACCGCGTCGTCGCAGACGAGGCCGAGGAGGGATGGTGGGACGAACATCGCGAGCTCGTCTTCAGCCTCGCGGCCGGCGTGCTGCTGCTGGCCGGCTGGCTGCTGTCGCGCACGGGCGTGGCGGATGCCATCCCGATGACGCTGTACGGGGCGGCCTATGCATGCGGCGGCTTCTTCACGCTGCGTGACGCGATACAGAGCGTGCGCGCCGGACGCTTCGACATCGATACCCTGATGCTGGTCGCGGCGGCCGGGGCCGCTGCGCTCGGGGAGTGGGCCGAGGGGGCGCTGCTGCTGTTCCTGTTCAGCCTCGGCCATGCGCTCGAGCATCGGGCCATGGACCGCGCGCGGCGCGCCATCGAGGCACTCGCGGCGCTCGCCCCCAAGACCGCCCTGGTGCGGCGCGACGGCGCCGAGATCGAGGTGCTGGTGGCGGGGCTGCAGCGTGGCGACCACGTCATCGTCAAGCCGGGGCAGCGCCTGCCGGCCGACGGCAGAGTGGCCGAGGGCGGCGCCGCGGTCGACCAGTCGCCGGTCACCGGCGAGTCGATCCCGGTGGATAAGGCGGTGGGCGATACCGTCTTTGCTGGCACGGTCAATGGCGAAGGCGCACTCGTCGTCGAGGTGACCAGGCTCGCCACCGAAACGACGCTGGCGCGGATGGTCCGCCTCGTTTCCGAGGCGCAGGCACAAAAATCGCCAACCCAGCAGTTCACCGACCGCTTCGAGCGCATCTTCGTCCCTACCGTGCTGATCGGCGCCGCGCTGCTGATCGCCGTGCCGCCGCTGCTGGGCTATCCGCTGGCCGACGCCTTCTACCGCGCCATGGCGGTGCTGGTGGCAGCCTCGCCGTGCGCGCTCGCCATCGGCACGCCCGCGGCCGTGCTGTCCGCGGTGGCGCGGGCAGCCCGTGCGGGCGTGCTGATCAAGGGCGGCGCCCATCTGGAGAACCTCGGCAGGTTGCGTGCGATCGCCTTCGACAAGACGGGCACCATCACCGAGGGCCGGCCGCGCCTGACCGACGTCGTGCCACTCGACATGACCGCGGACGAGCTGCTTGCCGTCGCCGCGGCGGTCGAGAGCCGCAGTGCCCATCCGCTGGCGCGCACCATCGTCGATGCCGCCGGGCTGCGCGGCCTGCGCTGGGAGGAGGCCCAAAAGGTCGAGGCGGTCACCGGGCAGGGCATCCGCGCACAGGTCGGCGGACGGACGGTGGAGGTCGGCAACCGCAAGCTGTTCGGCGCCGGGGCGGTGGATGCCGCGCTGGACGGTCGGGTCGAGGCGCTCGAGGCGAGCGGCCGGACCACCATGCTCGTGCGGGTCGATGGCCGCTTCGCCGGCATTCTCGGCCTGATGGACACGCCGCGCGCCGGCGTGCGCGAGATGCTCGGGCGGCTGCACGCGCTGGGCATTGCCGAGCGCGTCATGTTGACCGGCGACAACGAGCGCGTGGCCCGAACGGTTGCGCAGGACGTGGGCCTGAACGACGTGCGCGCGAGCCTGCTGCCGGAAGACAAGGTCACGGCGATGGCCGAACTGGTCGCCCGTTACGGTCAGGTCGCCATGGTGGGCGACGGCGTCAATGACGCGCCGGCGCTCGCCCGTGCCACGGTGGGCATCGCCATGGGCGGGGCCGGCAGCGACGTCGCGCTCGAGACGGCGGACATCGTCCTGATGGGCGACGAACTCGGCAAGCTGCCGTTCGCGGTCAGCCTGAGCCGCGCCGCGCGCACGGCGATCCGGCAGAACCTGTACCTCTCGCTCGGCGTGGTGGCCTTGCTGATCCCCGCCACGCTGTCCGGCTGGGCCGGTATCGGGGTTGCGGTGCTGATCCACGAGGGCTCGACCATCGTCGTCGTACTCAATGCCTTGCGTCTGCTGCGCTTCGATGAGAAACGATAGCGCTCGCCGCTGGCCGTGCCCGGCATTGACCGGACCGTGGCCGGGCGCCCGGGGCGCCGTGCTCCGGCGGCTCGTTGTGGCGCTGCTGCTGGCGATGATGCCGATCCAGCTCTGGTTCGCGGCGGTTGGCAGCTACTGCCGGCACGAATCCGGCGCAGCCGCGCGCCATGTCGGCCATCACGACCATCGCCATCATGACGCTTCCGCCAGCAAGGATGTCGGCAAGGAGAAGGGCTCGACGCCAACCCTGCAGGCCGACGCCGATTGCGGCGCTTGCCATCTGAATGCCCCGGGGGCGACGGCGGCGCTGATCGCGTTCGTCACCGCCGGCATCGTGATCGGCGAAACCGCGCTGCGACGCCCCTCACCCTCCATCTTTCCCCCGGAACCCGAAAGGCCCAAGTGGGCGCCGACTGTCTGAGTCCGACGGAACGTGCCTGCGACAGACCGCAGTACCCGGATCCTCTTTCGCCGCTACGGCGAAGCGAGGCGGCGTCCCGTCGACCCCTTCCCAGATTTCCGAATGAGGACGGTCGATGCGTTCGATGCACATCATTGGCAGCAGCGAGCTGGGCGGCGCAGAGAGTTTCTACCTGCGCCTGGTCCATGCCCTCGCGGCGGTACCGGGCCACGAGGCCATTGCAATACCCCGCCGGGGCGGGCAGGTCTCCGCCCTGCTTGCGGACACCATCCGACGACACTGCGTCGGCCTGCACAACGGCTGGGACGCACTGTCGGTGCTGGCGATCCGTCGCCTGGTTCATGAGCTGCGCCCCGACATCGTGCAGACCTACATGGGGCGGGCGACCCGCCTGACGCGCGTGCCGCGCAACGCGCCCGCGGTCCATGTGGCGCGCCTTGGCGGCTTCTACAAGATCGACGGTTACTACCGGCATGCCGACGCCTGGGTGGGCAACACCGCGGCGCTGTGCGACTACCTCGTCCGCAACGGCTTGCCCGCGAACCGGATCTATCGCATCGGCAACTTCGTGGACGTTCCGCCGCCCACGCCCGCCGAGACCCTGGCGGCGCTGCGCCGGCGGCACCGCATCGCCGAGGACGCCGTGGTGGCCTTCGCGCTGGGCCGATTCGTCGACAAGAAGGGATTCGCCGATCTGCTGCAGGCTTTCGCCGGCCTTCCCCGTGAGATCGACAGTCGGCCGCTGATGCTGGTGATCGCGGGTGACGGCCCGCAGAGTGGGGCGTTGGCGCGTCAGGCGACGGCACTGGGGATCGCCGAGCGGGTGCGCTGGGTCGGCTGGCAGACCGATGCCACGCCCTACTTCCACCTCGCGCAGGTGTTCGTCTGCCCGTCCCGCGACGAACCCCTGGGCAACGTCATCCTCGAGGCCTGGGCGCACGGACTGCCGGTGGTCTCGACGGCGACGGCGGGCGCCGCCGAACTCATCCGGCCCGACGAGGACGCGCTGGTGGCCGAGGCCCACAACCCGGCGGCCTTGTCCGGCGCCCTTGGCGCGCTGCTCGGTGCGGGCGCGACCGCCTGGGAACAGCTCGCCGGGCGCGGCCGAGAGACGCTCACGGTCCGTCACGGCAGGTCCGCCGTGGTCGGAGCCTATCTGTCGATGTATGCGGAGCTGATCGGACGCGGCGGGACATCATGACGACGACCGGGCCGCAAGGCCCCTGCAGTGTTGTCCGCCATGAGGCGCCGGGCGAGCGGGCGCGATCGAGGTCCTCGCGTGGCGCGGAACCCCATCGCCCCGAATCGGCCTACAACTCAATTCAGATAGAGTTGCCGCATGGATTCGCGCTCGGCGGGCGTCATGTTCTTGAGTTCTTCGAGCACCTGCGCCCGCGTCTTTCCGCCGCCCTTGCTGGGCTCGGGAAGCAGGACATCGCGCAGTGAATTCTCATAGCTGCCGTCGGCCTTGGCCTGCTGCAGTTCGCGGATCACTTCGGCACGGGTTTTGGTGCTCTCTGCATGGTCGGCATGAAAGGTGGGGCCTGAATTGCTGTACGTGTTGTGCCATACCTCGGCGAACGACAGGGTCGGGACGACGAGCAGGCTGGCGGCGAATGCCGCGGATGTCAGGAGGCGGTTGGCCATGATGGACTCCGATGGAACGTTCGGGGGCGCCAGGCCTTCCAGGCCGGGCGACGCCTTGAAGACCAAGGCATGGCAACAGTCTATGAACCTGCCTCCGTCAATTTGCGAACTGCCGGATTACGATTTTGTAATGTCACGCTCATTTCCTTTCGGGGAGAATCAGGTCATGAAAGTGCTGGTGGTCGAGGACGAGCCCAAGCTGGCGGAATATCTGCGCAAGGCCCTGACGCAGAGCAGCTATGTCGTCGATGTCGTCGCCGATGGGTTGAGCGGGCTGCACCTCGCGCGTGAGCAGGCCTACGACCTGATCGTTCTGGACGTCATGCTGCCGCAACTCGACGGCTTCGGCGTGCTGAGCGCGTTGCGCAAGAGCAGCCATGTGCCGGTGCTGATGCTCACCGCGCGCGACAGCATTGAAGACAGGGTGAAGGGCTTGCAGCGGGGCGCGGACGATTACCTCGTCAAGCCCTTTGCGCTCTCCGAGTTGCTCGCGCGCGTGCAGGCGCTGCTTCGTCGGGGCGGGATGTCGGCGTCGACGCCCCTGGAGCCTGCAATGCTCGTTCTGGACGACCTCGAGGTCGATCTCATCCGCCGCAGGGCCACACGGGGCGGACAGCGGCTCGATCTGACGGCGAAGGAATTCACGCTGCTGACCCTGCTGTTGCGCCGGCGCGGCGAAGTCCTCTCGCGCACGGTGCTCGCCGAGCAGGTGTGGGACATGAATTTCGACAGCAACATCAATGTCGTCGAAGTGGCCGTGCGTCGGCTGCGCGCAAAACTGGACCAGGCCTTCGACCGCAAACTCCTGCATACCGTGCGTGGCATGGGATACGTACTCGAGCGTCGGGACGAATGAGCGCCCGCAAGCCCCGCTCGTTGCGGCGATGGCTTTCCGTTGCGCTCGCCGTGCTGACGCTCTCCGGATTGGGGGGCGTGGGCGCGGCCGTCTTTCTGGCGACGGGGCTCAGTCTGACCGCCCGGCAGGCGGCCACCGTGCGGCAGCACCGGGAAGTCATCGAGCATCTCGCCGAGGAAGTCAGGACGCCGGGCGATCTTGATGATCTGCGGCACAAGCTCGACGATTTCTTCGTTGGCCGCTCGGATCTTCGACTGGAAATTCGTTCGCCGTCGGGCCAGGCGATATTCGAACGTGACACCCGACGCATGCGTGCGCCGGCGCATCAACGTCAGTCTGTGTTCGAGCTAGCTTCGCCGGCCTGGCCCGCCGGCGGTGCCAAGGCCGAGTTGCTGCTGGATGTGTCGGCCGATGAACAGTTGCTGCAATGGCTGGCGTGGACCTTGGTCGCGTCCGCCTTGATCGGCGCCGCGGTGATCTCCCTCGCCGCCGCCTGGCTCGTGCGCCGTGCGCTCGAGCCGGTCGATGCCCTGGCGCGACAGGCAACCAGCCTCGTGCCTGAGCACCTCGACGCACGCCTCGACGGAACGGCCCAGGCGGCCGAAATGCAGCCCTTGGTAGCGCAATTCAATGCGGTGCTCGCGCGGCTGCAGCGCGCCTATCGTCAGATGGAAGCGTTCAATGCCGATGTCGCGCACGAACTGCGGACACCGCTGGCAACGCTGATCGGGCAGACGGAACTGGCCTTGGAGGGGAGCGAAGGCGCGGCGGAACTCAGGGAGGTCATGGCGTCCAATTTAGAGGAGTTGCAGCATCTTTCCAGCCTCGTTCATGACATGCTGTTCATCGCCAATGCGGACAGAGGAGCAAGGATACGCGCTGGTGGTATCGAGCACCTCGCCACCCTTGCGCATGAGGTCGCTGAGTACCACGAAGCGGCATTGCTCGATGCCGGTTTGACGGTTGCCATTCGCGGAGACGCCGCCGCGCGGGTCGATGGGCGCCTGATTCGTCTGGCACTGTCCAACCTGTTGTCGAATGCGACCCGCTATGCGACCGCGAATTCGGAGATCGAGATCCGGATCATGCGCGATGCTTCAGGAGACATTGCACTGGCGGTGACCAACTCAGGTATAGAGATTGCGGAGGAGCACCTTCCGAGAATTTTCGATCGATTCTATCGGGTGGATACGTCGCGCATCCATGGAGGCGCGCGCAATTATGGATTGGGTCTGGCAATCGTCGCCGCGATTGCGCACATGCACGACGGTCGGACTTTCGCGCGTTCGTCCGGCGGGTACACGACCATCGGGCTCGTGCTGCCTGCCAAGGTCGAGTAGGCCGTCTCCTCGGAGGCTTGGCTTCCGTCACCGCCGAGATGCGCAGAACTGCTTCTGCTTCAGCAATGAAATGGCCCGTATCGTTCACGTCGCGCGCCGACCCTGACAAAGGTGTAATCCCCACGTCACTGTCCTGACAGCTTGTCGGGCGTAGCCTTGATACCGTGCTTGAAGCCGAGTTGGATTCGGCGAGAGCTGTCGAACGATCAACCTGCAATGCTCGGAGGCCGTCATGCGTTACCCCAAAATTCTTCTTGCGACCTTGCTTGCCGGAGCTGCCACAGTCGCTGTCGCCGAGCCCGATCGAAGCACGCCGGTCAAGGACGCCACGTCGGCCGCTTCTGCGGAGGGCAAAGCGCCGCCCGCGCAGCCGGTTTCCCGTCATAGTCATGCGGCGGAGAAGCTTGGATTTCCGCTCACCCAGAAGGACAGCAAGTCGGGGCAGGCCAAAGCGGGCACGACCGACAACGAACGCTCCATGCGTCACGATCACGTCCGCGACATGAAGTAATGCCAGGGGCCATGTCAGTTGCCGACTGACACGTTCAACACATGCTCCACCAGCAGGCCGCGTGCGCCCGGGCGTGGAAGCGACACCCGGCCTGCGCCTGGCAACTCGCCCGCCGCAACGGACCGAATGAGACACGCCACAGACGAACCGGGGAACGTCGCCGCCTCTCAGGATGGGGGATGTCCATCCGCTGGGTTGATCATGCGCCCGCTGGCGGAGTCGCCCAGCCGTTCGCTCCGACCTTGTGAATCGTTTCGTCGATTGCCCCCGTCGACACGGCGCAGCAAGTCGCTGCCCACACAGAATGCGCTTGCTTGAAACACGCCTGATCTCGGCGCTGACGCACGAAGCCGATCAGGGCGCCTTCCCTTTGGTGGTGAGCGTCGTCGCCGCGGCGGCGACGTTGTCGATGACCGTACCTTTCGCCTCGCTGCTGGTCGCCGCCGCACTGATGGCTCCGCGGCGCTGGAGATCAATCGCGCTGTTCTCGAGCGTGGGCGCGGCGCTGGGCGCCGCCTTGCTCTACCTCGCATTTCACCACCTGGGCTGGGCGATGCTCTACGCTACCTACCCCGATGTCGTACGCTCGACAGCGTGGTCCGATGCAACACGCTGGCTGTCCCGCTACGGCGTCGTATCACTGCAGCTGATCGCCGCCTTGCCGCTGCCCCTGACGCCGGCCTTGATGTTCGCCGCAATATCTCGCCTCCCGGTCGCAGAAGTGCTGGCGTTGTGGCTTGGGAAACTCGCGAAGTACCTTGCCTATGCATGGCTGACATCGCTATTTCCGGAGCACGTGTTGCGCCACGGCTGGGCACGGGTGGCCGCGCTCCACGCCGCGCTTGCGCGTGCCGCCACCGAGAGTGATTGGCCGCGCGCGCGCCATCACCGACCCGTCGCCGATGAAAACCAGACCCGGCGCGGCCCATAGCCCACCTCACACCCACGTCGCCGCTCCATCCCTGTCATGTGCTTTTCAGCTCAGGCCAGCTTCCTCGCCGGTACCGGACTCCTGGCGATCGCTACCATGACGCTCCGCTGCGCCGAGACGTACTCCGCCGCGGCTGCGCTGTGGGCGAGCGCACCAAGCTCGGCGCGTTGCTGGTTCGCAGTTCGCCGCTCGAAAAGTTCCCGCAGACGGTCGGCATCACGGCGCGCCTGAACTTCGGCCGCCCCGGCCTGGGCGGCCCCCGCCCGCGCGCGCGACAAGGCGGCGTCAGCACTGGTGATGGCCAGCGGTACCTCCCTGCGCAGCAGGGCCACGGAGGCCTGCGTCGCTTCGAACTGGGCATCCAGCACCGCCACCGCGGCCCGCGCCTGATCAACCTTGGCGCGCAGGGTACTTGGAGGCAATGGCGACGTTATTCCCTTCGATGCGCCCGTTGGCCTGGATCAAGCCCTCGGGCAATTCACCGCGGTTGCTCGCCAGAAACAAGGCGGCCAGTGTGGCCGCTGCGGCGACGATGAGGCCTGCCCACAGCGCCTTCTTTCGCGTCGGTATCGCGTTCATATCTGCCTGTTCGCCACGTCACATACGCTTCGCAAGCGCGCAACACGCCGGTGCGGATCAGCAACCTCGGCGATGATGCCGATGCGCGGAAGGTGCGTTTTCCACGCCCGACGCGGCCGCAAAGCGCTCCGGCTCGGCCTCGAAGCGGTCGCGGTTCTCGCGCGTCGCGAAGTAATACGTCCGATCCTTATAGACGCAGGTGACTGCCCGGGTCGGTTCGACCGGCTGGCCGCTCACCGCGTCGATAACCGACGCCGGCGGCGACACCTCATCGGCCCGGCTCGAGCTTCTCGAGCCTTCATCGTGATCATGCCCATGGCGGTGCGATCGATGTCCTCCCGCGCCACACCCCATTCCACCGCGGCGCATCAGGACGAACATGCCCAGGGCGAAGACGATCCAGATCCAGTTTTGCGTAAGCCATTCCATGTCGCTCTCCTCGGTTGTCGCCGGTCGCGCATGACACGTCGCCGCGTGCCTATTGTTTCCGGCGCGATCAATGCCCTTGTCGGTCAAAGAGTGCCCAGAACATCGCCTCCTGGGTCTCGTCCCGCCACTTGCGCAAACCTTCGAGACCGTTGGAAATCATTCGGCTCACGGCCTGCTCGCCCACCAACGCGGGGTTATCGGCATTCACCGGTTGCCGGTGTTCACGAACCATGGGCGACATCGCTTCCACTAAGTGCATCCAGGGGCTGAACCTTGCCGAGAACAGATAGCGGCTCGTGCGCATCGGATGCAGCCACTTCAGTGTCAACGCCGTCCACGGCGTGGCAAAGGTCTGTACCACCGGACTGACGAAGCAGCGGTAGAGCGATTCATTGAACTCGGAGAGCTGCCGCACAGCCTCGAACGTTTCGGGCGGAGAATCAAAGTGGAGGTCCTCGACCTGGCGCTCCTCGAACACGACCTCGTACTGCGGCTTGCGGCAATCTGGATCACCCGTGGGATTGATGATCTTCATCTCGTAAAGGCCTGGCGAGAGCCCCTCCAATTCGTGCACGGATTCCAGGATCGCCCGATGCTCGAGGCGGGCGACGCTCGCCGAAGCGAAGATGCCGAGATGACCGACGTGGGGATTGATCAGAAAGACGATGCGTTGCCCTGCGGCCTTCAGCGCGGCGGTCGTCGGATAGATTGCCGGAATCCAGTTCAGGGCCTGATGCGGCGGGGTGATGTTGTCGCCGCTGGACGCGAAGATCAGCAGCGGATTGCGAATTCGCTTCAGGTCGATCATGCAGTCGTCGCAGACCCGCATCTCGCCACGCTCGAGCTTGTTGCCGACGAAAAGGTTCTCGACGATGGCGACGATTTCCTCACGGCTCAAAAAGTAGAATCCCGACCACCAGCGCTCGAAATCGAGAAACCGCTCACGTTCGTCATCGATGTTGGCAAACACGCCGTAGAGCTTGTCCCACATCGCGTGCGCCGGATTCAGGGCCTCGAAGTTCTGCACCAGCCACGCACCGTCAAAACTACCGTTACTCAGATCGGCGAGGAAATGCGTCATCCACACGCCGCCAACGAGTCCGCCCGCCAGACGCATCGGGTTCACGTCAGGGGCGCCAGCCCAATAGGACAGGGGTGAGCCGTTGAGGACCGCCGGCCCGGCCAGCCCGCCACACCCCGCCGATAGCAGGGCCATAGCCCAGCCGGCCTGGCAGTTTCCATACAACACCGGAGTGCGCCCCTCATGGCGTCGGCTCACTTCCTCGACGAAGCGGCGCAAGGCGTGTAGCACATCGGCCAGAGTTTGGCCAAGACACGGTTCGGGATAGAACATGACGAAATAGACGGCATGCCCCTCATGCAGCGCCATGCCAACCTCCGAGTCGCGCTTGAAGCCACCGATCCCTGGGCCATGGCCGGCGCGCGGATCGACGATGATCAGCGGGCGCTTGGTGTCGTCCGCGCAGTGCGCGTAGCAGTCCGCATCGGTGCCGGTGCCGGTGATCCGTAGCAAGGCATAGTTCGCCGGCCGCTCGAAGTGGCGTGCGTCGAGGAGAAGCTCGTAGTCGAAGTCGAGAAGCGGCGGCAGACCCGCCTGCTCGTGCTCGAGCATGTTGTCGGCTCGCTCGCGCAAGGTATCGAGAAACAGCACCGTACGCTGCCAAAAGTCGATCGGGTAGGCCCATGGTGTTGCCCACATGGACGCGCTGGAGGTGGGGTCCGCCGCTCGACTGACAACGGTCGACACCGGTATCGCTTGTTGGCCTGCCGACGCCGGAGCGGGCAGTCCTTTGGGTGCTCTGTGGTTCTTGGTCGCTGCTTTGGTCATCATGGAGACTCCGATCAATCCGTCGTTTCACTCTTTAGCCATTGGTGCCGATCACTTTGCAAACGTGGAAACACGATCCTCCTGGGGTCGTCAACATCGCACCTCTGGCCCCTCACGGTCCTGCTCGTCACCGTATCCCCGCCGCATCTCGCGCCTCATCCCCGCTCCTCCTCGGTCGAGGGGCACGCAACATTGCGCGCAGTCGCTGCGACGCGCGTCGACACGAGCGCGGCACCGGCAAGCAGACCGGCACTCAGCCAGAAGGGTGCCTCGGGCCGCACGTTGAACAGGACCCCGGCGGCGAACGAGCCTGCGGCCTGCCCCAGATTCCCCGCAGCAATGCTCTTGCCAAGGGCTGCCCCCTGGTGGTCGCCCGCGTCGACCGAAATGCGGTAGTTCACAACGGGAACGAGAATGCCCGCGGCGGCGGCGATCAGACCGACCAGGCCCACCACACCGGGATCGCTGTCGCTGTAGGGCAAAAGGGCCATACCACCCGCGAGCGCCACGAAGGCCGATGTCGTCACGAGTCCGCTGTGCAGCCATGCGGGCGACGAGCGGAAGACTGCAAGCTGGGCCGCAATCATGACGACGCTGCATTCCATGAAAATGAGGCTGATCGCCGTTGCAGGCATCCCGAGGAAGCGCTGGGCGCGCAGCGCGATGGCGACCTCGAAACTGCCAATCCCGAACATGAGCAGCATCAACAACAGGAACAAGGTCGGCCGCACGCGCGCCCCGTCCTGCGTGATGGTTATGGTGTGCATCACCCCGCTCGGCAGACGAAAAAACAGGGCAACCCAGGCCAGTGCACCCAAGGCAGCAGCGACAGCGAAGGGCGAGGCCAGCGCCCAATGCCATAAGCCCGCGCTGCTCGAAGTGGCTCCCGCACGGGTCGTGAAGCCACTCAAGGCCGGCCCCGCCAGCAGCCCCAGGCCGGCGGCTGCGCTCAACCCGGCAAAGCGGCGTGCGCGTTGTTCTGCCGGATGGCTGGCACCGGCGAAAGCCATCGCGACCGGCAACACCGCGGCGGCGAAGACGCCACTGGCGACGCGCATGGCGTAAGCCTGGAACAGGGTCGGGGAGAGCCCGAACAGCGACACCGTCGCCACATAACCCGCCAGCCCTGTCAGAAGGACGGGCCGCAGCCCGACGTGGTCCGCAAATCGTCCGCAGATGGGCGCGAACGCGAACAGCGCCAAGGTGTAGACACCCGTCAGCATGCCTGCATGCCACGACGTGTCGTAACGCCGGCCGCCATCTGCCAGATGCTCGATGAAGGGGACCGTCACCGGCAACAGGCTGCCGTAGCCCAGGGAGACCACGAACACCGCCGACGTCAGCAGCAAGTAGACGTCGTCCGTGTTGGCGTAAATCGAGCGTCGCTTCAACACTGTTGGCATCTTCCCGGACGACCCGTCAATGATGGTTGTAGCGAAACTCCGCCTCGAGCGCCTCGGCATCGCCGGGCTGCCGGAATTGAAGTCTCAGTCGATAGGCGGTACCGCGGCCTGTCATCGGCACCTGCCCTACGTAGGCCGGATCGTTGCCGTGGAAGCCCGGCGCCAGCGGCCAGCGAGTGGCGATCCGTCCCTTTCTCGCGACCTCCACCGCTACGGCTGCGTCCGCGATGGGATGCCCCGTCGTCCTCTCCCTCAGCAATGCGACGATGCGGTGTTCGCTCTCTCCCAACGGCGTCGTCGCATGCCCTTGGGAAGGTGTGACCTGGAGCCACACCACGACTCCATCCACGGTCTCGCGCTGGAATATCTCCTCAGCGAGAGCGGGCGAGAAGCAGGTAGCCGCGATCACCGGAAATAGTCGGCGAGCTAGTTTGCGGAGACGCCCGGCTCGAAGACCCTGTCCTCGAACGATCGGCTCTCCCTCGCAAGCAACCGAGCAAGTCAGGCTGGCGCGCGGAGGAGTCAGCCCGACTTCACCACGCCTCCCAGCGAACGTATTGACATCCATGGACTTGCCCCCTTTCAGCATCGCCGCTATTCCTTGGCGCTCTCCACACCCCTCCCAGCACCGAGGCGCGGAATGAACGCGGGCGTCCGGTCGCGGTAAGCCCGATATTCGTCGCCGAACTCCGCTAGCGCATCCTTCTCTTCGCTACGTGCCAAGCGCGCATAGACGACCAGCAGGATCGGGAAGAGGATGAGCGTGATCAGGGTCGGCCACTGCAGCAGGAAGCCGAACATGACCAGCACGAAGGCCACGTATTGCGGGTGGCGGATGCGGGCATACGGGCCGGTCGTGGCCACACGGTGGGCGCGTTGCGCCTCGTACAGCGGTGGCCAGGCACGGGCGAGCAGCATGAAGCCGGCGACCATGAAGACGGCGCTCAACAAGTGGAAGGGGCCGAAATGCGGGTTGGACCGCCAGCCGAACATGACTTCGAGCAAGTGGCCGGAGTCGTGCGAGAGAAAATCGACACCCGGAAAGCGCGACGAGAGCCAGCCCGACAGCAGGTAGATCGTCAGCGGAAAACCGTACATTTCGGTGAACAGCGCGACGATGAACGCTGCGAACCCGCCAAAGGTGCGCCAGTCCCGCTTCGTGCGCGGCTTGTAGAAGCTGAACGCGAAGACGAGGAAGAACAGCGAATTGATGATGACCAGTGACCACAGGCCATAGGACGAGGAGTCGGTCATTTCCTTTCTCCCGATCCGTTGCGTCCGTCACGGCGATCGTGGCTGGAATCATCGTGGCCATCGCCGTGATGCATGAACAGGTGCATCAACGGACAGACGAGCAGCAAGAGCCAAGGTAGGAAAGGCAGCACATGGGCGCGGTGCTCGGCGAGCAGGAAGAATGCGGCAATCGCGGCAAAGGCGAGGAAGACCCAGTGTGTCCGGCGACGCATCCGGTCGCCGGACTCCGCCGGTAGTTGGCGGTGGCTGTGATTCGAAGTCATGACTTCTCTCCCGGCTCAACGCCGCTTGAATTCGAAGACGGCTTCGACCGGGGCGGCTCTGTCCGGAACGCGCGCCTGAACGTCGATGCGATAGGGTCCCTCGCCCGACAGCACGAAATAGCCGCCGAAGCTGGTGGTGCCATCGATCTGCATCGGCTCGAGTACCTTGCTTGTACCGGCCATACCCAGTTCCGCGACGGTAGCCCGGATTTCTGCCTGGGTCACACGTGCACCGCCGGAATCGAACAGTGCGATGAGCAGGTGGTAGCCGTCTCTCGCGGGCAGCCGCCCACCGTGCATCGTCCGCTCCTCATGGGATTGGGGATGCTGCGTGGCCACCTGCGCCGGCACCAGGCCGTAGTAGATGTCATAGCCGGATGCGTTGATGTGCTGCCGGGAGTCCGCCGCCGAGGCCGACGCGACGACGCCCAGCAGGCTGGTCAGCACAACGCGGCGTCTCCATGGTGCGACATACAGCGTTTTCATGATGGCTCTCCTTGAGCAGGGTCCGGATGTGCGATCCAGAAAGTGAGCAGGCCCATCCAGCGGCCGCGCGCCTCGATCCGGCCGAAGCCGGCACGGCGCAGGAAGGCGGGGATCTCGCCGCGCAGGTTCGAAGCCGTCATCGGCATCAGCAGCATCGGCGCGAAGAGCAGCCACCACAGCGGATTGGCCGGCCGGTCCAGATCGACGATGACCAGCCGCCCGCCGGGCTTGAGCACCCGCCGCACGCTGCTCAGGCCCATGTCCTTCACGTCCGGTGGCAGGTGATGCAGCATCGCGCTGCACAGCACGACGTCGAACGAGGCATCGGCAAAGGGCAGTGTCTCGATGGCCGCGACGTCGAAGCGTGCCGCACTGCCGGCACGTTGGGCACGCTCGCGCGCGACCGCGATCATCGCCGGTGCGGCGTCCACGCCGATGACCTGGCCTGCCGCTGCCACTGCCTCGGCGGCCAGACGGGTCAGCACCCCCGTGCCGCAGCCGACGTCGAGGACCCGCTCGCCTTGCACGAGCCCCGCGTGGCGCAGCGTTTCACGCCGGAAGCGATCGCCCAGCCCGAGCCTGGGGCAATACCAGTCGTAGATCGGGGCGGCCCAGCCCAGGGTCACACCGCGCGTCTGGGGCGCACCCGCCAACGGAAACGCGGGCGAGCGACGAAGCTGGAGGGCCCCCCAGATCAGGATGGCCGGACACACCAGCAGCACGCTGACGATGAATGCTGTTGTCCAGGTGAGTCCCCAGCCGGCCAGCACCAGCATGGCCAGCAGAACGGCCAGGGCTGGGCAAAGCCAGATCCAGCGATCGAGTTGTCCTTTCACGGCCGCGCTCCTGCCTCACGCCCGCCCGATCCGGCTGCGCTTGAGCAGCGCGGAATTGACGATCACGGACAGCGACGACAGCGCCATCGCTGCCCCGGCGATGATGGGGTTCAGGTAACCGAGCGCCGCGATCGGAATGCCGATCGTGTTGTAGGCAAACGCCCAGAACAGGTTCTGCTTGATCTTTCGCATCGTCGCCCGCGACAGCCGGATCGACTCCACCACATCGCGCACGTCGTCGCGGATCAGGATGATGCTGCCGGTCTCCTTCGCGACGTCCGAGCCCGAGCCGATGGCGATGCCGATGTCGGCAGTGGCCAGCGCCGGTGCGTCGTTCACGCCGTCGCCCACCATTGCGACGCATTGCCCCTTCGCCTTCAGCGACTGGATGATCTCCGCCTTGGATTCGGGCAGCACCTCGGCAATCACCTCCGAGATGCCCAGCTCACCGGCGATCGCATTCGCCGTGCGGCGGTTGTCGCCGGTCAGCATGACGACGCCGATGCCTTCCGCGCGCAGGCTGGCGACCGCCTCGCGGGCTTCAGGCTTGAGCGTGTCGGCCACCGCGACGATGCCTACCAATGCGCCTGCGGCGCCGATCAGCATCGCCGTCTTGCCCTCGGCCTCCAACCGCGCCATCGCCGCTTCGGCGGCGGCGGTGTCGATACGCTCGCGGGCGAACAGGCGGCGGTTGCCCAGCAGCACCTGCAGGCCCTCGATCTCGCCGCGCACGCCATGGCCCGGCACCGCCTCGAAGTGCGCTGCGGGCGGTAGGGCGATGTTGCGGTGTTGCGCGGCGCGCACGATCGCCTCGCCGAGCGGATGTTCGGAGCCCGCTTCGAGCGCGGCGGCCTGCCGCAGCACTTCATCTTCGGGCCAGCCGCCGAGCACGACGATGTCGGTCACCGCCGGCTCACCGCGCGTCAGCGTGCCAGTCTTGTCGAACACGACGGTGGTGAGCTGCTGCGCACGTTCCAGCACTTCACCGCCGCGAATCAGGATGCCCGCTTCGGCGCCCTTGCCGACGCCCACCATCAGCGCTGCCGGCGTCGCGATGCCCAGCGCGCAGGGGCAGGCAATGATCAGCACCGCGATGAAGGCGAGCAGCGCCTGCGGGAAATTGCCCACCGCCCACCAGCCGAAGAAGGCCAGGAAGGCCACCACGAGGACGGCGGGGACGAAGTAGCCGGTGACCCGGTCGGCGATGCGCTGGATGTTGGCGGTGCTGGCCTGGGCGTCCTCGACCAGCTTGATGATCTGCGCCAGCGCCGTCTCGGCGCCGATCTTGGTCGCCCTGAAGCGGAACGCGCCGGTGCGGTTGAGTGTGCCGCCGATCACCGCGCTGCCTGTCGTCTTCTCCACCGGCATCGACTCGCCGGTGAGCATCGACTCGTCGACGGACGATCCGCCCTCGACGACCACGCCGTCGGTCGGAACCTTCTCGCCGGGCCGCACGGCGACGATCTCGTCGACCATCACCGTCTCGGCCGGCACCTCCATCTCGACACCGCCGCGCACCACGTGGGCGGTCGCCGGCTTGAGGTCCAGCAGCTTGCGCACCGCGGCCGACGAGCGCTTCTTGATCATTTCCTCCATGTACTTGCCGAGCAGGACGAAGGCGATGATCACCGCCGACACTTCGAAGTAGACGTCACGTTCCTCGACCTTCACCGGCAGCACGTCGGGGAAGAACAGCACCGCGACGCTGTACAGGTAGGCGACCGAGGTGCCGAGCGCGATCAGGAAGTCCATGTTGATCGTGCGCGTGCGGATCGCGGTCCACGAGCCCTTGTAGAAGCTCCAGCCGCCGATGAACTGCACCGGTGTGACGAGCAGGAACAGCCACATGCCCCAGGTGAACCAGGGCAGCGCCGGGATCGGCGCCCAGGTGATGATGGTGGCGCCGGTGGCCAGGCCGAGGAAGGCGCCCGCGCGCAGGATGGCGAGCGCCAGCACGCCGGTCAGCGCCACGGTGACGCGGGTGCGCATCGACTTCAGCTCGCTCTCGGGCGACTCGAAAGTGCGCTGGCAGCCGACGCTGCAGAAGTAGTACGAGCGGCCGGCGCGCTCGGTCTTCAGCGCGGTGGCCTTGTCGACCATCATGCCGCAGATCGGATCTTTCGCCATGTCCTTGCCCGGCCTGGCCGATCGCGGCGCGTCTCTTGGCATGGCCTCGGTGTGGGAATGGCCGTGTGAATGAGCCGCAGTACGTGCAGCGCTTGTCGGCTGCGGCGACACATAGCGCGGCGGATCGGCGTCGAACGCGGTCTTGCAGCGGGCGCTGCAGAAGTAATACGTCGTGGCCGCGAAGGTCGTCCGCAGGGGCGAGTCGGCAGTCACGGTCATGCCGCAAACCGGATCCTTCAATGCACCGCTTGCCGACCGGTCCGAGTGCGGATGACCGGCGGATGCGGGATGGTCGTGACGGTGAGCCTGGTCCATGGTGATTTCCTCGTCGTGGAGCGCGGAGCGTCGTCTCAGGTCTTCGCCCGGGGTGGTCCCTGGCGTTGCGACGCTCCAGGCGCTCTGGAGCAGCAGGAAGAAACAGGGGCCGTCCGATGCGCCTTCTCGTTTTCACGGCACCACTCGCGGAACAACATCCAAAGGGAACGCAACCAGTCTTTCATGTCGGTCTCCTGCATCGCAAAGGCCAGCGAGAGGCTGACCTCCTGATACAAGACTAGTACCGTGAGGCTGTCCGCACGGTGACCCGTCCATTACATTTGCGTCACCTTGGCGACAGCTTCGGCCACTTGATACGCATGGTCACCGTCACCGCGCTCAGGCAGCCACGGCAGATCGGGACGGGGCGGACTTCCTGCGCAGCTCCCATTGCTTGACCAGCGCATAGATCGCCGGAATGACGGCCAGCGTCAGCACGGTCGACGACACCATGCCCCCCACCATCGGCGCGGCGATCCGGCTCATGACCTCGCTGCCGGTACCGCTGCCCCACATGATCGGCAGCAGACCCGCCATGATCGCCACCACCGTCATCATCTTCGGCCGCACGCGTTCGACCGCCCCTTCCATGATCGCCTCGTACAGGTCGGCGATGCCGGCCTCGCGGCCCTCTGCCTGCCTGCGCTCGCGGAGTTCCTTCCAGGCATGGTCGAGGTAGATCAGCATGATCACCCCGGTCTCGGCGGCGACGCCCGCCAGCGCGATGAAGCCCACCGCCACCGCCACGCTCATCTGGTAGTCCAGCCACCACATCAGCCAGATCCCGCCCACCAAGGCGAAGGGCACCGACAGCATCACGATCAGGGTTTCGGTCAGGCGGCGGAAATTCAGGTACAGCAGCACGAAGATCAGTGCCAGCGTCAGCGGCAGCACGAGCTTCATCTTGTCCTTGGCGCGCTCCATGTTCTCGAACTGGCCGCTCCAGGTGGCGTAGTAACCCTGCGGGAAAGCGACGTCCTGTGCGACCGCCTGCTGCGCGCGCTTGACGAAAGCGCCGATGTCGGCCTCCCGCGTGTCGACGTAGACATAGGCGGCGAGCAATGCGTTTTCGGTGCGGATGCCCGGTGCGCCGCGTGTCAGCCGTACATCGGCCACCTGGCCGAGCGGGATCGGTCCGCCCATCGTCGGGATGTAGACCTCGGACGCGAGCCGTTGTGGGTCGTCGCGCAGGCCGCGGGCGTAGCGCACCGACACGCCGTAACGCTCCAGCCCCTCGACGGTGGTGGTGACCATCTCCCCGCCCAGCGCGGTGGCGATCGCATCCTGGACCATGTCGATGGTCAGGCCATAGCGCGCGAGCTGGTCGCGGCGCGGCACGATGTCGACGTAATAGCCGCCGGCCACGCGCTCGGCATAGGCGCTGCTGGTGCCCGGCACCTTGCGCACCGCCGCCTCGACCGACTTGGCCACCTTCTCCAGCGTTTCCAGATCCTTGCCGAAGACCTTCACGCCCACCGGCGTACGGATGCCGGTGGACAGCATGTCGATGCGGGCCTTGATCGGCATGGTCCACGAGTTGGCCAGGCCAGGGAACTTCAACGCCGCGTCCATCTCCGCGATCAGCTTGTCGGTGGTCATGCCCGGCCGCCATTCGCCTTGCTGCTTCAGGTTGACCACGGTCTCGAACATTTCCAGCGGTGCCGGGTCGGTGGCGGTGTTTGCTCGGCCTGCCTTGCCATAAACGGATGCGACCTCGGGGAAGGTCTTGATGATGCGGTTGGTGGTCGCCAGCAGCCGCCCCGCCTCGGTGACCGACATGCCCGGCAGCGCGGCCGGCATGTAGAACAGCGTGCCTTCGTTGAGCGTGGGCATGAACTCCGAGCCGAGCTGGCGTGCCGGCACGATCGTCGCCGCCATCGCGATGACGGCCAGCAGCAGCGTCACCCCCTTGAAGCGCAGCACGGCGCGGATGATGGGGCGGTACAGCGAGATCAGCGCGCGGTTCACCGGATTCCTCGCCTCGGGCAGGATGCGCCCGCGCACGAAGAACAGCATCAGCACCGGCACCAGCGTCACCGACAGCAGCGCCGCGCCCGCCATGGCGAAGGTCTTGGTGAAGGCGAGCGGCGAGAACAGCCGGCCTTCCTGCCCTTCCAGCGTGAACACCGGCAGGAAGGACACGGTGATGATCAGCAGCGAGAAGAACAGCGCCGGACCCACCTCCTTGCACGCGCGCACGATGGCCGCCGTACGGTCGGCCTGCGAGGCACCCGCGGGCAGATGCTCGATCCGTTTGTGCGCGTTCTCGATCATGACGATCGCCGCATCGACCATCGCCCCGATCGCGATCGCGATGCCGCCCAGGCTCATGATGTTGGAGCCCAGGCCGAGTGCGCGCATGGCGATGAAGGCGATCAGGATGCCCAGCGGCAGCGTGATGATCGCCACCAGCGCGCTCCTCACATGCAGCAGGAACACCACGCACACCGCGGCGACGATCAGGCTTTCCTCGAGCAGCGTCCATTTGAGGTTCGCGATCGCCCGCTCGATCAGCTCGGAGCGGTCGTAGACCGGCACGATCTCGGCGCCGGCTGGCAGGCCGGGGGCGATCTCGGCGATCTTGGCCTTGACGTTGGCGATCACGTCGAGCGCGTTCTGGCCGAAGCGCGCCATGACGATGCCGGAGGCGACCTCGCCCTCGCCGTTCAGTTCGGCGATGCCGCGACGCTCGGCCGGCACCAGCTCGACGCGGGCGACATCAGCGACGCGCACCGGCGTGCCGCGCTCGGCCTTCAGCACGATGCCGGCGATGTCCTCGACGCTGCGCAGGTAGCCGCGGCCGCGCACCATGTATTCCTTTTCGGCCAGTTCCACGACGCGTCCGCCGACGTCGCGGTTGGAGGCGCGGATCGCCTTGGTCACGTCATCGAGGGTGATGCCGTAGCCGGCGAGCCGGATCGGGTCGACGGTGACCTGGTATTCGCGCACGAAGCCGCCCAGGCTCGCCACCTCGGACACGCCCTGCGCCTTGGTGAGCTGGTAGCGCACGTACCAGTCCTGCAGGCTGCGGGTGTCGGCGAGGCTCATGTCCTTGCCCAGTAAGGCGTATTGGTACACCCAGCCGACCCCGGTCGCGTCGGGCCCGATCTGCGGTGCGACGCCCGCCGGCAGCCGGCCGGCGGCCGAGCTCAGGTATTCGAGCACGCGCGAGCGCGCCCAGTAGATGTCGGTGCCGTCCTCGAAGATCACATACACATAGGACGCGCCGAACATCGAGAAGCCGCGCACGACCTTGGCGCGCGGCACCGCCAGCATTGAGGTCGTGAGCGGATAGGTCACCTGGTCCTCGACCACCTGTGGCGCCTGCCCGGGGTAGTCGGTGTACACGATGACCTGCACGTCGGACAGGTCGGGCAGCGCATCGAGCGGCGTCTTCTGCACCGCGTAGAGGCCGCCGCCGATCAGGAACAGGGTCGCCAGCAGGACCAGGAACACATTGCGTGCCGACCAGTCGATGACGCGGTCGAGCAGTCCGCGGCCGGCGTCCGCCTCTGCCCGCAGATCGCCCTCATTTACCGGAGACGGTCCGGCAGTGCTCGCGCTCATGTCAATGCCCCCCATGGGCGCTGGTCGCGGGCGCCTGCACCGCCGACATGCGTTCGATGCGGGTGATGACGAATTCGCCCTCGCCGCGCTGCTCGAACTCGAAGCGCGCCGGCAGCCCCGCGACGATGCCCTTCGCCAGCCCGGGGGCGGCCAGAGTGAAGTCCATCGTCATCGCCGGCCAGTTCAGCGCGGGAATCTCGCCGTGGCTGATCGTGACGCTGTTCGCCGCGAGGTCGATGGCGTCGATCGTACCCTCACCGCGGTAGGTGGCCGCCGCGACAGGGTCGTGGCCCTGTGCCGCCTTCCCCGCATGCGGCTCAGCCTCGGTCAGGTTCGACAGCGAGGCCTTGAGCTGGCTCTCCGAGTCGATCAGGAAGTTGGCCGACACCACGACGCGGTCGCCCGCGCGCAGTCCTTCGAGCACCTCGACGGCATCGGCGCCATGCTGGCCAAGCCGGACCGGTTGCGGCTTGAAGCGCCCTTCGTCCAGGGCCAGCAGCACGACCTGGCGCTTGCCGTCGTCGATCACCGCCGAGCTCGGCACGACGGTTCGCGGTGTGGTGTCGGCGACCGACAGGTCGACCCGGGCGAACATGCCCGGACGCAGCAATCCTTCGCGATTGTCGAGTTCGAGCCGCACCGGCGTGCTGCGGGTCGCGGCGTTCAGGGTCGGATACAGGTAGGCAACCTTTCCTTCGAAGCGCCGTCCCGGGAAGGCATCCAGGGTGATGGCGGCCGATTGCCCGACTCTCGCGCGTGCCAGGTCCTGCTCGTATACATCGGCGATCACCCAGACCTTCGACAGGTCGGCGATGCGGAACAACGCGTCGCCCGGCATGAAGCGGGCACCCTGCACGGCCACCTTGTCGACCACGATGCCGTCGGCCGGCGCGTGGAAGGTCTGGCGGGCGGCCGTCTGGCCGGCCACCTCGAGGTTGCGCAGGCGTGCGCGCGTCGCCTCCGCCAGTCGGCGGGCCGATTCGCGCGCCAGCGCATCGCTCGCGCCGCTGTCGCGCGCCAGCCGCTCGGCGATGCGGAGTTCCTCGCCGGCCGACTGCAGTTCGGGGCTATAGGTGGTGAACAGCGGTTGCCCCTTGCTCACCCTGTCGCCCACCGCATTGACATGCAGGCGCTCGATCCAGCCTTCGAAGCGCGGCGCGACGACGACCTGCTTGCGCTCATCGATCTCGACCCGGCCGTTGGCACGGACCGCCGCCTCCAGCGCACGGCTTTCGACCATTGCGGTCTTGACCCCCAGGGTCTGGACGCGGGCTGCACTCACCGCCACGACGCCGGCGTCGTCCGGCTTGTCGTCCGCATAGACGGGGACGTAGTCCATCCCCATCGAATCTTTTTTCGGTACCGGCGACGTGTCTGGGAGCCCCATCGGATTGCGGTAGTAGAGAATCCTGCGCTTCGCGGCAGGCGCCGCTGCGGTATCGCTGCCGGCCGCCGCTTGTGGGACCGGCGCATCGGCCGGGGTGGTGTGCTGGCGTTGTGCGATCCAGTATCCCGCACCGGCGGCGAGGACGAGCCCGGCGGTGATCGCCGTGATTCTGAGAACGGAATTCACTTGATGTCCCCTGTGAGTTTCTTGATTTCGGCGTAGGCCAGGCGGGTATCGAGTTCGGTCTGCAGCGTCTTCATGCGGATGTCGATGAGCTGGCGCTCGGCTTCGATCACGGTGTCGAAATCGACCTTGCCGCTGGCGAGCGCCGCGCGGCTGGCGTCACGCGTCGCTCGCGCCTGGGGCAGCAAGGTGTGCTCGAGCAGACGCAGGCTGTCGCGCCCCTGGGCGAACATCGACCACGCCGTGCCCAGTTCGCCCGCGGTGCGCGCCTGGGCGTCGGCGCGGCGCGCTTCGGCGGCGGTCAACATGTATTCGGCTTCGCGCTCCCTGGAGCGGCGGCTGTCCTGCTGCAGCGGGATCATCACTTCGAACATCACGTCCCACGAATTCTTGCCCTCGTAGGGACGGTTATTGCGCAGGCCGACGGCGAAATCCGGCAGACGGTCTCGGTAGGTGCGCTCGCGCTCGGCGCGGGCGACGTCGATGCCGAACGCGGCGGCATGCACCGCCGGGTTGCGCGCTGCCGCAGCCTCGAACAGCGCCGCCGGCTCGAGGCGCTCGGGCAGCGCATCGGGCTCGACCGGGGCGGCCAGCGGCGCCTGGGGCGCGCGGCCGAGCACGCCATTGAGTGCCGTCATCAGGCCATGGCGACGCTGTTCGATTTCGACGGCGGCCAGCCGTTGCGCGGTGATCTCCCGCTGCATGCGCAACACGCCCTGTTGCGGCAGCAGGCCGAGCCTGTAGCGCGCCAGGCTGAGCTCTTCCAGGCCCTGCAGCAGGGTGAGCCCTTCGCGATTCAGCCCCAGTTCGCGATCGGCGGCGTAGTAGCGCAGCCACAGGGTTTCGATTTTCGCGGCGAGTTCCGTCCACGCGGCGTCGCGCATCGCGCCGGTTTGCGTCGCCCGCGCCTCGGCCGCCTGCACCGCCAGCTCGCGCTTGCCCCAGCCGGGCAGGGTCTGGGTGATACGGTAGCGGGTCTCGCCGACCTGGCCGGGCAGCAGCGACGCCGGTCGATCGCGCATCGTCATCGCGTTGGTGACGTCCATCAGTTCGACCTCGAAGGTCGGATCGGGCAGCGCTCCCGCGGGAGTGACGCGCTCGCGGGCGGCCGCCGCTTCGGCGCGTTCGACGGCGAAGCCCGGATTGGCCTCGCGCGCATATTCGATCAATGCCTGTGGCGTGGCGCCGAGGCTGGCACCGGCTGTCCCAGGCGGAGACTGGCTCGAAACCGTCCCGCTGGCCAGGGCGAACGCGAGGAAGAGTGCAAGGACGGCAGGGCGCGGCAGGCGCCCCGTCGATGCGAAGGATAGGGGTTTCATAGCGGGCGATTGGGCAGCGTGGCTGCCCTGTGCGTGGCAGGCAGCGCCGCACCCTCACCCGCAGCCTGCCGCCGGCGCGGACAGCGTCGGCGGTAGACCACTCAGGCAGGCATGCGCGGCGCCTGCGGGGTTGGCATCAGGGCGTGACTTCGAGGGCGGTGACGGTGAGGGCACCACCGATCTTGTCGACGGTGAAGCGGATCTTGTCGCCCGCCTTCACCTGTTCGAGCATCGCGGGGTCGGCCGCGCGGAACACCATGGTCATCGCCGGCATCGCCAGCGTCTCGAGCGGACCGTGCGCGATCGTGAGTTTGCCCGCCGCCTTGTCGACCTTCTTGACCGTGCCTTCGGCGTATTTCGCTGCCGCTTCGGCGGTCGCGGCCGACCCCGCAGGGTGATGCGAATCATGGTCGGTTTGAGCAAGAACCGCGCCCGGGACAGTGAGGCCCAACAAGACGACAAGCGCGGTCGAGCGAAGCATGGTTTTCATTGGGGGTCGCCTTTTCGATTTGGGGGTAACGAATGAATTGCCGTGGTGGTCTGCAGTATGCCGAGGGCTGGCCGACAGCAGGCTGACGGTTCGATTACATTTTTGTCAGGGGGGCATGCCGCTAACGGACGACGACGGTGCCGATCATGCCGGCCTGGAAGTGCCTGGGAATCAGGCATGCGAATTGGAACTCGCCCGGGCGGTTGAAGCACCAGATCGTTTCCCCCCGCCCGCCCGGACGGACATGCGCCATCCAGGGTTCGTCATGCTCCATTTCCGGAAACCGCTCCATCATCTCGGCATGCTCCTTGAGCGCTTCCGGCGTGCCGATGACCATCTCGTGCATGACTGCGCCGCGATTGTGGTGGGAGAAGCGGATTGTCTCGCCCAGCCGTACCTCGATGCGGTCCGGCGTGAAACGCATCTCATCGGTCATCTCAAGCGGTATCGTGCGGCTGACATCCTTTGCTTCACCGGCGATGCCCCAGGGCTGCTGCTCCTTTTCAACCGGAACCCGCTTGCTGCCCGCGTGTGCCGCATCACCATGGGCGAAGGCGCGGCGGTGCAAGGCGAATACGCCGGCCGCCAAACCTGCGGCGAGAAAACGTCGACGACTTTTCATGGGAATCTCCATCTCGGTTGGGATTGCGTTGTTGTCATATGAACCATGCGGCCCGCCGGCCGCTCAGTGGGCCGGGTGTCCGCCCGGTTTTCGTACCTGCATTTCGACGCTGGCGGCCGCGTTCCCGCGGGGCATGCTCGAGGAGCCCGCCGCATCGCTGCGAGCGGGTTCAGGCAGCGCTGCGCCCGCCCACTCGTAGGCCACCGTTCCTTTCGGATGCTTGAACCAGCCCGGGTCGCGGTAGTCCCCACGCTTCTGGTCACGACGCACCTTCAGCACGGTGAACATGCCGCCCATCTCCACCGCGCCGAACGGGCCCTGGCCGGTCATCATCGGCAGCGTGTTGTCGGGCAGCGGCATCTCCATCTCGCCCATGTCGGCCATGCCGCGCTCACCCATCACCATGTAGTCGGGCACCAGCTTCTGGAGGTTCTCGACCAGCCCACGGTGGTCGACGCCGATCATGGTCGGCACGTCGTGCCCCATCGCGTTCATCGTGTGATGGGACTTGTGGCAGTGCATCGCCCAGTCGCCTTCCTCGTCGGCGATGAACTCGACCTGGCGCATCTGGCCGACGGCGATGTCGGTGGTCACTTCCGGCCAGCGCGACTCAGGGCGCGTCGGCCCACCATCGGTGCCGGTGACCTCGAACTCGTGGCCGTGGATGTGGATCGGGTGGTTGGTCATCGTCAGGTTGCCGATGCGCACCCGCACGCGGTCGCCTTTGCGGACGTTGAGCGAGTCGATGCCGGGGAAGGCGCGGCTGTTCCAGGTCCACAGGTTGAAGTCGAGCATGGTGTTGACCTTGGGCACGTAACTGCCCGGCTCGATGTCGTAGGCATTGAGCAGGAAGCAGAAGTCGCGATCGACGCGCGCGATGTGCGGATGCGCCTCGCGCGGGTGGGTGACCCAGAAGCCCATCATGCCCATCGCCATCTGCGTCATCTCGTCGGCGTGCGGGTGGTACATGAAGGTGCCGGGGCGGCGTGCGACGAACTCATAGACGAAGGTCTTCCCCGGCGGGATCTGCGGCTGGTTGAGGCCACCGACGCCGTCCATGCCGTTGGGCAGGCGCTGGCCGTGCCAGTGGATGGTGGTGTGCTCGGGCAGGCGGTTGGTGACGAAGAGGCGCACGCGGTCGCCTTCGACCACCTCGATCGTCGGCCCCGGCGACTGGCCGTTGTAGCCCCACAGCCGCGCCACCATGCCGGGGGCGATCTCGCGCTCTACCGGTTCGGCGACGAGGTGGAACTCCTTGACGCCGTTCTTCATGCGCCAGGGGGCGGTCCAGCCGTTCAAGGTGACGACCGGGTCGTAGGGGCGGCCATTGGGCGGACTCAGCGGGGCCGCCGTTGCAGCGCTGGACTGGATCACGGGTTCGGGCAGCGCGGCGAGTGCGGCGCGGCTGACGGTTCCGGCGGCGGCCAAGAGGCCCGCCCCGGCGAGGAAGCTGCGTCGGGTGGTCATGAACGTCTCCGGAAAGCTCAGTGGCCACCGCCGGCTTCTGCCGGCGATGCGCCCGATTGAAGGGTGAGCGGTGCGATCGGCTGGCCGAGCAGGCTCGCCTTCAGCGCCGCTTCGGCACGCCAGAAGTCGCCCTCGGCTTCTATTGCCTGCACCGAACTCGTGACCTGCGCGCGCGCCTCGGCAAGGAGGTCGAAGACTCCAATTAACATGCCGTTGTATTGGAGTACCGACTCTTCGACGATATTGCGACGTAGCGGCACAATCTCGTCGCGGTAGTGGCGCGCCAGGTCGTAGGCGCTGCGATAGGCGTCATACGCCGTGCGCACATGCGAACTGGCATTGCGGGCGACATTGACCGTGCGATTGAACGCGGCCAGATAACGCGCTTCGCCTCCAGCGCGGGACGCGTCGCCGAAGTCGAACAGCGGCAGCGGAAGTTCGACCTCGAAGCCACGCTGCGTCGGCTTGCCGGTTTCGCTGTTGCTCACCCCCGATACATGCAGCCCATTGACCACGCTGGTCACGCGCGTAAGCCCAAGGTCCTTCGCCGTCCGCTCCAGATCAGCCCGGGCGATACGCAGGTCAAGCCGCTCCTCCAGCAGTGTCTTCCCGGCGGCACCTTCATCCATGGGCGCCTTCGGCAACTCGGGTAGGCGCTCTGGCAGATTGAGGGCCGTGGCCTGAACCGGCGTCAGGCCAAGGCGCCGCACGAGTGCCTCGCGCGCGGCGGTCGCATTCTGCCGGGCCCGAATCAGGGCCGCCGCGGACTCGGCCGCCAGGGCCTGCTCGCGCGCGCGCTGCAGGCGGCTGAAATTGCCGGTCGCCTGCATGCGTCGCGCCAGTTCCGCGCTCGTGCCCGTGGCCATGGCCACGTCCTCGCGATAACGGGCGACCTGGCGTGCGGCGACGGCGTCGATCCAGGCCTGGCGCACCTCGGTGACGGTGTTCAGAAGCGCGCTCGACGCCTGTAGCCGCGTCTGCTGCTGCCGGTACTCCGCGCGCTCCAGCCTGGCCGGCAATAACAGAAGGTCGAGCAGGGAAACGCTCAAAACGCGTCCGATATCAAGGTCGCGCTCGCCTCCGCCCGAGCGATACAGATGCTCGAAGCTGAACACTGGATTGGCGATGCGTCCCGACTGCGTCGCATCCGCTGACGCGGTGGCCGCCTCCGCCAGCAGGACCTGGAAGCCCGGGCTGTAACCGAGCGCGATGCGTACCGCATCCTCCATCTGCAAGGGCTGGGCAAGCAGGCGGTCGACTTCGCTGCCCACCGCCTCGCGCTCCGTATCCGAGCGGAGCCAGCGCACTTCGCTCCCGGTCTGCTCGCGTGCGAAACGCTGTACCTCACTAAAGTTGTCGTTGACAGCGACGCTGGCGCAGCCGCTGAGGACAGCAGCGGCAATGAGGGAAAGCGGAAGCGCGAATCTCACGGTTTCGCTCCCGGTTGGGCAGCATTCGGCGTGCGGGCTTGCCGCAGGTGACCGATGTGGCCACCCAGGCGCTCGACCTCGTCATTAACGTCGCGCCAAGGACGCATGGGTTCGTCCGCCTGATAGCGACGATAGGCCTCAAGAGGTGATCGATAGGCAGGCAGGGGAGGCCGATCGGTCTGATCGCGTTGATCTCCCCTTTGTTGGGTGTCCGTGACCGGTGGTCCGTACCGCGATTCGGTCGCCTGTGCGCCAAACGCCAGGCTGAGCCCAAGCCCGACGCTAGCGCCGAAAAGCAGCATGCTGTTTCTCTTCATGGGGATCACTCGCTCGTTATTTTTCGTCGTCGCGCTCGGGAGGCGTGCGCGAAGTCACTCCGCCTCCCGGCGGCGGGTTAATTCGGGGCGGGCTGGGCCGGCGCCGACTGTGTGCCCATCATTTGTTCCATCATCTTCATATGCTGCTGCATGAGCCTCATGTGCTCGTTCATGACCTTGGGATCCATCATCATGCCGCCCATCGACCCGGGAGCACCGGTCGGACCGCGCGCGCCCTTCATCTGTCCACCCATGGGGCCGGCCATCGGCCCGCTCATCGGGCACCCCGCAGACGTCGCCTTCGAAGCGGCATCGAGGGCCTGGATCTGCTCCTCCATCAACGCCATGCGGCGTTCCGGATCGGTGGTTTCTCGAATCGATTTCATGCGCGCCTGAAGGGCCGGCACGCTGGCGGCCGGCGACCAAGCCTGGGCCTGACGAGTTGCCGTTGGGGTGCCCTGAGCGAACACCGGCCCGGCAAGCAAGGCGCCGGACAAGGCGAGCACCGGCATGACGCCAGCCAGAACGTGCAGATTGCGTTTCATGATCGACCTCCGAGTGAATGGACGTGACACGACGATGGCAGGACAGATCCAGCCATCTGGCAATCTTGCTCGCACCCGCCTGTCCCCAAGCTGACCGTCGGATTACATTTCTGTAATCCTGTAATCCGGCCTATACCCCGAGGCAAACTTGAAACCTGTTACGGGCTTCATTAGGTTGGGCTGCCATGAAAATCCTCATCGTCGACGACGAGCTGAAGACGGGTGAGTACCTGCGCCAAGGCTTGGCCGAGGCCGGTTTCGTCGTTGATCTTGCGCGCGACGGCCTCGATGGTCTGCACTTGGCCTTGAACGGCACCTACCACCTGATCGTGCTCGACGTGATGCTTCCCTCCCTGGACGGCTGGGGCGTGCTTCAAGCCCTGCGCCGCAACGGATGCGAAACGCCAGTGCTGTTTCTGACCGCACGCGATCAGGTCGAGGACCGCGTGCGCGGACTCGAACTGGGCGCGGACGACTACCTCGTCAAACCCTTTGCGTTCTCCGAACTGCTGGCGCGGGTGCGGACACTGCTGAGGCGCGGACGCAGCCATGAGCCCGACGTGCTGCGTTCGTCGAATCTGGAACTGGATCTGCTGAGGCGCCGCGTGACGCGCTGCGGCCAGCGCGTCGACCTCACCGCCAAGGAGTTCGCGCTGCTCGAGCTGCTGCTGCGTCGCCAGGGAGAGGTGCTGCCCCGTTCCTTGATCGCGTCGCAGGTGTGGGATATGAATTTCGACAGCGACACCAACGTGATCGAGGTTGCGGTGCGCCGCCTGCGGGCCAAGGTCGACGACCCCTTCGATCCGAAACTGATCCGCACGGTGCGAGGCATGGGTTACGTGCTCGAGGCCGTGGAGCCGGCTTGACGATGATCCGCTCATTGTCCCTGACGGCCCGGCTCACGCTGCTCTTCGCAGCGCTGACGGCAAGCCTGCTGATCGCCGCGGGGATCGTTCTGGGGCGCGCCCTCGATGCCCATTTCCGCGAACTGGACCTGCACGAGCTGCATGGCAAGCTCACGCTGATCCGCAACCTGCTGGAGCACAGAACCGCCGAGACCACGCCGTCCGACCTGTTTGTGCGGTTGGATGACTCCTTTGTCGGCCACGACAGTGTGGGGGTGCTGTTGCGTGGGAGCGATGGCCAGGTTCTGCACGTCATCCGTCGCGAGCATTTCGATGACGCGCTTCTGGCCGGCACTCCACCGACTGAAGGAGTGCGCCAGTGGTCAGTCGGCGGGCGGCCGCACATCGGCCTTGCGGCAGGTGTTGCCTTGCCGACCGATGGTTCGCGCCAGCAGGACGTTCAGCTCCTCATCGCGCTGGACCCCTCGCACCACAGCCAGTTCCTGGTCTCGGTCCGGCGCGTATTGTGGGCGGGTATCGCGCTTGGCGCATTGCTGGCCGGCTTCGTCGGCTGGTTCGCCGCGCACCGGGGGTTGGCCCCGCTGCGGAGGGTCAGCGCCACGGCGCGCGACCTGTCGGCCCAGCGCCTCGATGAACGCCTGCACGAGGGGGACGCGCCGCCGGAGGTGCGCGAACTGGTCGACGCCTTCAACGCCATGCTCGAACGACTGCAAGCGGCCTTTCAGCGCCTGGCGGACTCTTCCGCGGACATCGCCCATGAATTGAGGACACCGATCTCGAACCTGATGACGCAGACCGCGGTCGCGCTGTCGAAGCCCCGCAGCGCCGACGAGTACCGCGACGTGCTGGCGTCGAATCTCGAGGAGTACGAGCGCATCGCGCGCATGGTGGGCGACATGCTGTTCCTGGCGAAGGCCGAGGAGAACAGCCTGGCGCATGACAATGAACTCATCGACCTCACCGACGAAGCCCGTGCGCTGGCCGATTTCTACGAGGCGCTGGCCGAAGAACATGGGGTGCACATCGTGTGCCACGGCCACGCCAGGGTGCGCGGCGATCGCCTGATGCTGCGGCGGGCGCTGTCGAATCTGTTGTCCAACGCCCTGCGACACACCCCCGAAGGCGGCCGGATCGAGATTGCCATCGAAGCCCTGGAGAGTCAGGTCAAGCTCGCGGTACGCAACATTGGGGACCCAATTCAGCCCGACCAGCTTGAACGCATCTTCGAGCGCTTCCATCGCGGCAGCGACAAACGCGAACGCCATGGGGAAGGCGCCGGGCTGGGGTTGGCGATCACGCGTTCGATCGTGCGCGCTCATGGTGGCGAGATCGCGGCCGACTCGTCGCACGGCGTGACCACCTTCACGATCACATTGCCGTTGCCACCCGACGGGCAACAGGCTTCGTGAGCCGCGAACCACGCCGCCCTCAGCGACGGGGATACGGGCCAAGATTACAGAATCGTAATCAGCCGGTCAGCCTGGCGTCGGGGTCGACCTGCCACACTTTCCATCAGACACATCGACTGGAGAAATTGCCATGACGTTGTTGAAACCCGTGCTTCGATCCGTACTGCTTGGCCTGGCAATCGTTGCCGGCGGCGCCACTGCGCAAGCCAGCCCCAAAGTCGAAGTGTTCAAGAGTCCTTACTGCGGCTGCTGCGGGAAGTGGGTCGAGCATCTGCGCAAGAGCGGCTTCGACGTCGTGACGAAGGATGTCGATAACGTCCCGGCCGCAAGGGCGTCGCTCGGAATGCCCGACCGCTTTGCGTCTTGTCATACGGCCAAGGTCGGGCCGTACTCCATCGAAGGTCACGTCCCCGCCGACGACATCCGACGCCTTATCTCCGAGTCTCCAAAGGCAGTAGGACTGGCTACGCCGGGCATGCCGCAGGGTTCGCCCGGAATGGAGACCTCGACCCCACAACCCTATGAGACGCTTCTAGTCGGACTTGACAGAAGCGCGACGATTTTTGCCCGACACTGAGGGCCCGTTCGGCGAGCGACAGCCCTGGGGACGTCTTTCCGGCACCCTTAACCTGAACTCGCTCTATGGCTGGTTGCGAAGCTCACCGGTCATATCGATGACCGCATTGTGGAGAAAGCGAGGGGCTGCTGATTGGCCGGATTGCGACAACTCCAGGCCCGAGAGATTGCGCCGGACAACGGTCATCGGCAGCCAGCCAAACTCCTCGTCAACACGCGCCCGCTCTGGGTGCAGGGGTCGGCGGTTGCCGGTACGGGGCGGCTCAGGACGTGCTGGAGATGGGCGTGAGCGCGCGGTGAGAGCCACGGCGCCAGGAAATGAGGCGCCCCCGGAGCGGGGGCTGGGAATGCGGGACGGTCAGATGCCGTTTCGCGTCCGCACAACGGCCCGCAGCGACAGGTGCGCTGCCGTGGCAGACACCTAGAGGTCGCCATCGTCGCTTAGGATGAGTGCGAAGACGCCATGCGCGGATCGAAGAACTCACCAAAATCATCGCCACCGAACTCGGCGCGCGCCAGCTCCCACCAGTCGTCGAACGCATCGATATCCGGATTGCAGCACACTGCGTATGCGACGAGCCTCTGGCGTCCATCGGGCCGATGTTCGTCACGCCGGGCCAGGAAGGACACGCCCTGGTCCTTGACCACGACGACGCGGCATCGGTTGACCGCCGCCTCGGAAAGCACGGGCGGTAGGTCGGTGCCCTTGCATCGAAAAGACATGAATGTGATCTCCAGGGAGCGGATTGAGGAACCTCCCGCCGGGTGAGCGGGAGGCTTCGTGGCGGTCAGTGCCGAACAGACTTGCGACCGGACAGGCATTGCACGCGGATGCGCCGCCAGCTCCCGTCGTCGATGAGACGTTCCAAGGTCTCGCCAAGAGCGTCAAAGAACACTTCATCGACCCGTTCGACCAGCTCGCCGTCACGGTGCAATTCCACCGAATAAAGGTCGAGCCCGCGCCTGTACTGGACAGCGACCCGCCCTTGGAACTTTGCCGTGACCACCGTGAAGGCGATGGTCGGTGGAGTCGCGATGATGTCCTTGGGCAGCGGATCGACCCAGGTGAAATCACGCGCGCCGGCATCCACGAGCAGATGGGTGATGCGCCGATAGCCGTCTGGAGCGGGCAACTGTTCCATCTGCTGAATCAGGTCCTGCAGCTCGGGACAGCGGGGTTCCGGGATCGGCAGCTTGGCCGGCGCGGAACCGAGCACGAACCGCTGAACCTTGTACGGCTTGCCGTCGGCAGTGAACTCGGTGTGCTCCTCGGGCGTGTCCGCCCGCTGACCGTCGAAGCGGCGTCTGGCATAGGGTTCAACCTGCACCTTGGCCCCCTCGTCGGGCACTTCGGTCACGAGCGTCCGATCGAGCACCGCGAACTCGGCCCGCCCCGTCTTGACGACGATGGCCTCGTCGGTGGCGACGACGACCCTGCCCTCGAAAGGCTTTGGGTCGATATGAAAGCCCAGGGTCGAAACCTTGGGCTGGCCGTCGAAGACGCTGAACTTGAACGAACGGACGTTGGAAGGCAGATGACCGACAACAAGCGTTGGCATCTGGGCACGGATGGCTTGGGTATCCATGGGGAGACTCCTTGTGGCAACCAAGGGACTCCCGCCCGCAAAGGAGGTCGGTCCCTTGAGGGTGAGGTGGATGGACGCGGGTGCGCCCGGAGAACGAAACAACCAGCACAGCGAACCGCGCCACAGTCTTGAAGGTCTTGACTGCCTGGGCATGCTGCTGGCAACGCCAGCGAACATGCGGCCAGCGTGCGGCTCACGGCGGCGGGCGTCTGCCGGGAATCGGCAATCTGCCGAGACCGCGTTCCGCAGAAGTGGAGCACCGCGACGAGGGACATCGCCCCGAACGGGGACGCATGTCCCTCCTGGGGTGGCATGAACAGACGGTGGATTGCCAGGTGCGGCTCACCAGCCGGTGTAGTGCAGTGTGAGATCGGCGATGACCTTGCGCCGTTCCAGATCGAGACCGCCGAAGTCCGACAGCCCCTCAAAGCCGCAATGCTTGAGCATCGCACCGCCCTCGCGGGAGTTGTAGAAGCTCGCCATCGCCGACAGGAACATGCGTTGACCGCTGCTCAGCACACCCAGGGCGTCGTTGAGCATCAGCATGTTGGGCCGCAGGTCCCACTTGGTGGTGGCACGCTGCAGACCATCGCGGGTACCGTCGCCGAACCACTCGTGGCCGGCGATCTGCGCGCCGCGCTTCCAGGCCTCGAAGAAGGCCTGCGGTGCAGCTTCTAAGTGCGCCTGTTCCAGCGCGATCTGATCGAGCACGTCTTTGGGCAGAGACAGATTCATGAGAGGACTCCTTGAAGAATGGGGAATCAGGGGTGAGCGAACTACGTTCAGGCATGGGAATCCAGGGCGCGCTGTGCTGCGAGGTGGTTTGGGGAGCACGCATCCCGTAGGGGATGGGGTTTCCCTCGGGTGGTTGAAAAAGGGTGCATCGTCGCCAAGTCAGCGAGCGTCCGCGGTGGGCGATGCGAAGCGGACTGGATCGGTCAACGCGGCGAACCGCGTTGCAGTCTTGGAACCTGGACTGCCTGGGCATGCCACTGACAACTGTCAGCAACGCATGGCCTAACGATGGGCGCGAAGCATGGCTACCGTCCCAGAGAAAGCCGAATCGCGGACGGCCCGCCTTAGGGCAATGGTCCGCATCACGGAACAAGGCAAGGACCAGGGCGCCGAAGGCCACACGTGCCTTCGGCTGGAGAGGAAGGAAAACCACCTGTGGGCGGCGTCAGCGCAGGCCGTCGTCAAAGCCGTTCGCTGCGTCAGCAATCGCACCCGGCCCGTTTCGTGGCTGGGGCCGGAAACCTCTGGCGTGCATCCACACACAAAGGGAGCCCGATGTTTCGCCGGCGGGCACCGGCACTGAATACCCTTGGCGCAAGGGGCCTCCTCACGGCTCGTGCGGCGGCGAGGCGTCAGGAGGCCCCTCAGGACCGAGGCAAGGCACACCGATCAAGGGAATGGTGACGGGCGCAATTCGTGGAGCAATGACCTTCTCGCCCCGCCGCCCTGTACTGGGCAGACGGGGCGCGCACACCGTTGCAGAAGGAGACGTGCGCTGGAGAGTCCCGCCATGCGCGGGACGTTTGCCCCGCCGCCAGGAAAGCGGCCGGCGTGGCAGAGGGACGTGTATGGGTCAGGTCGCCTTGGGCACAGTGCGCTGCTTGCGTGGCGCTTCGCGCTTGCTTGCCGAGGACTCGAGCGGAAGCGTACCCTTGCAGTCTGGATAGCACCTGCATGACCAGAACGCGCCACTCTTGCCGGTACGCTGGCGCATCGGCGCGCCGCACTGCGGGCAGCGCGGCGACGGCGGCAGCGCGATGGAAAGCATCGCGCCCCGATGCTGCTGCACAAGTTGGGCCACCCAGGCGGACTGCTTGGCGATGAAGGTATCCAGCGTCATCTGTCCGGCCTCGATCATGTCGAGCGCCTGCTCCCAGATGGCAGTCATGCCGGGATCGGCGATGGCCGCCGGTACGGCGTCGATGAGTGTGAAGGCCGCATCCGACGCGCGGATGGCGCGGCCCTTCCTCAGCAGGTAGCCGCGCTCGAGCAGGCCCGTGATTGTGCTGGCGCGCGTGGCCTCGGTACCGATGCCCGTCGTCTCCTTCAGCTTCTGTCTAAGCCGCGGGTCGTCCACAAGCTTGGCCACGCCCTTCATCGCCTTGACAAGTTCGCCCTGGGTGTAGGGCTTCGGCGGCAGCGTTTTCAACCCCTTCAGCTCGACATGTTCGACCCCGCAGCGCGATCCGCTCGCCAGTGGCGGCAGCACTTGGCTGCGCTGCGCTTCCTCGCCATCGGCAGCGTCCGGCTCCGGTGTCGCCAATACCTGGCGCCAGCCGATCACGACGATCTGCTTGCCCACTGCCACAAGCGACTGGCCGCCGCTGGCGAGCTGTGCCACCGTACGGTCAAATTCATGGTGCGGGAGGAACTGCGCAAGGTAATGGGCGCGGATCAGCCGGTAGACGGCCCGCTCCTTATCGTTCATGGCCGACAGGTTGGCGGGCTCCAGCGTCGAGATGATGCCGTGGTGAGCCGTCACCTTGCCGTCGTTCCAGGCGCGCGAACGCTGGTTGCGGTCGAGCTGGCCGATCAAGGGCCGCAGGCAGGGATCGGTGGCGAGCAATGCATCGAGCACCGCCGGCACTTCCGCGAGCATGCTTTCCGGCAGATAGCGCGAGTCGCTGCGCGGATAGGTCGTCGCCTTGTGCGTCTCGTACAGCGCCTGCGCGATATCCAGCGTCTCCTGCACATCGAGGCCGAGCTGACGCGAACACACTTCCTGCAAGGTGCCCAGGTCGAACGGTAGCGGCGGTGCCTCCCGCACACGCTCGGTGCCCACCGACACGACCTGTGCATCGCATGCCGCGCGAATGCGATCCGCAGCCTGCTGCGTCACCGGCTGCTGTAGGCAGCGATCTGCTGCATCCGCGCTGCCTTCGGGCGGTTTCCAGTTCGCGGTGAAGGACTGGCCGTCATGGGATAGCAGCACGCCCACGGCCCAATAAGGCACGGAGACGAAGCGCGCGATCTCGCGATCGCGGTCCACCACCAGTTTCAGCGTCGGTGTCTGAACGCGGCCCACCGACAGCACGCCGGTATAGCCGGCCTGGCGCCCCAGCAGTGTGAACAAGCGGCTCAGGTTCATCCCGATCAGCCAGTCGGCACGCGATCGGGCGAGTGCGGAGAAATACAGCGGCAGCGTCTCGGCGGACGGCTTGAGTGCCCTCAGCGCTTTGCGGATCGACGCATCGTTGAGCGCCGACAGCCACAGACGCTGTATCGGCCCACGGTAGCCGCATAGATCGATGATCTCGCGGGCGATCATCTCGCCCTCGCGGTCGGCGTCGGTCGCAATCACCAGTTCGCCCGCCTTGGCGACATGCTGCTGCACGACCTTTAATTGCGCTGCGGTCGCCACCTTGGGCTCGACACGCCAACGCTCGGGAAGAATGGGCAGTTGCTCGATGGCCCAGCGCTTGTATTGCTCGCCGTAGCTTTCGGGCGGAACCGCCTCAACCAGATGACCGATGCACCAGGTCACGACGACACCCGCGCCACTGTAGCAGCCGTTGCCGCGTTGGCCGGCGCCCAGCACACGGGCAATGTCCTTGCCCTGGGACGGCTTCTCGCACAGGAACACGCGCATGAAGTCTCCTTCGAAATGTGCGATTCATCGGATGGGCGTCAGCTTGGCGGGACCAGGAGATGCCGGCAGCAGGGAAGCCGATTGGTGCAGACACCGCTTTGTGATCGGCTGGCGGTCCGTTGCCGCAGCGGTTTGCATAGACGCAGGCGCTGGCACAGCAAGGGCGACGTTTCGGGAGCGCGGCTGGAACTCTGTGGACGACCTTGGAGCTATCCCCTGGGGATAGCTCGTTGGTGCATCGCGGGCGTATGACGGTTGCTGCAGCCGCCCTCGAGGGGATTACGGGCGAGCTACTGTCCGCCGACCGGCTTGGCGCTGAGCGCCACCGACTCGATGCGGTACGGCAGGATGCCCACGCGTCGGGCCTCGACCTTGAATGTGGCGCGCTCGTTATTGTCGGCGTCCTCCCATTCGTCGCGCACGGTGCGGCCCTCGACCAGTACCCGCATACCTTTCTGGTACAGCGCTCTCCAGTGCTCGGTGTCGCGGTGCCACAGCTCCACCGGCGCCCAGAAGCCGCCGCGATCTTCGTACTCGCCGTCTTTTTTCGGGATCGGGTTGTCGAAATAGACGTTCAGGCGAAGCAGCCGGCGCGGCTCGTCGTTACCGTTCGGGAATTCGCGGTAGTCCGGCGCAGAACCGATGTTGCCCTCGCCGACGAAGTGCGTGCTCATGGTGACTCCTTGGTGGTGGGTGGAGCGGACGCCGTGTGCCCGTGGACACGGCGCAGGTAAGCTGCTTCGGCCTGGGCGGCCTTACTCGCGCACTCCCTGGCTTGACGAGCGATGCTGTGGGTCAGACTGATCTGCATGTTCAGCACGATGCGCTGTAGTTCCATCGCATACAGATCGTCGATCAGCGAGGCCGGCGTCGCGGGGCTGGCGAGCAGGGCCTCCCATAACACCGCGCCCATGGAGGAGCGGTCGAGGTTACGCCAGCGCAGAAAGGTCGTCCCTGCGCCAGTGGCCTGCTGGGCCAGTTGCACACCGAGCAGGCTGTAAGGGTAAGCGCGCGCCTGTGCCAACACGCGCCGCTGCGCCAGGCCAATCATTTCGTCGCGCAGCGCTGCGCAGCGGCTGGCCCAGGTTTCCAGACTCCCCTTACCCTTAAAAGGCTGTAAAAGCCCTTTTAGGTAGCCTGCGTGTTCCAGCCGCTGAAAGTCCGCCTGTTCGAGCGGCGTGAAGCGCGTGGCGTGGCTGATGGGGGACAATGCGGTCATGCGCCAGCACCCTCATAGCCCGCCGCACTATCGGCTGCGCCACCCGTGGAAGCCGGCGCATCGAGCTCGTTGGCAGGCTCCGGCGTACCGGGTCTGGTCGTCCGCCGCGCGATCGGTGGCGCGAAGCGCGAGCGGCGCGAGCCTTCCAGCACGTTCTGCGGCAGCTCGCCGAACTTCTCCAGCGCCGCTCGCGCCACGGCGTTCTTCGCCGCGAAGTCGTCGCGCGTCGTACCCGAGTAGCGATACTGCTGGGCGAGCGAGAACAGGCTGCGCAGCGCATGGGCGCCATCATTGAGCCAGCGCTCCAAGGTGCTGCGGTCGATCAGCGCCGTGTGGTGCGCCAGGATGAGTTTTCGTGCCAGGCCGTCGTAGTCGGCCAGCAGGTACACCGCCATGAAGCCGAGCTGGGCGTTCACAAACAACGGCAGTTTCACCGGCTGCACATTCATGTTCTCGCCCAGCGACAGCGCCGGGGGCACGTCATCCAAGGCCTGATCCACCTGTTCACGCAGGGTCTGAAGGCGGGTCTTGGTCTCGACGAGCTTGTCCTCGATCCGCAACATCCACCAGTCCGAGTACGGGTCGTCCTGCTCGGCGCCGCGCTTCATCTTGTTCATCAAACTGATGAAGCCGTTGAGTCCGATGATGCCGGCGCGTCCTTCGGTCGGCGCGCGGCCGTGCCATATGCGCGAGGCGTGATGCGTGTGCAGCGTCAGCGACATCGCGCTGCGCAGCGACCCGAGATTCAGTTGCAGGGGTTCATTGGCCATGGAGTCGACTCGCGGTGTATGAGCAAGTCGCCAGCATCAGCACTGGCCGGAAGGCCGTCAGTCAACAAACCGCATTCGCGACCGGCCCGGTTTGCTCACAGCGGAAGGCTCCGTGTTCCAGCCATCCCCTGGGGATAGTCAGCATCAGCGTTCACGCAAGGCCTCTCGGAGTTGTGCCAGGTAGGCACGTGCCACCTCGGGGTCTGCCGGACGGGATGCGGGCGGTGCCGATGGCGCTGGTGGCGGGGGCGCCGGCGGCAGCGATGCGCTTTCTCCAGCCCAGGCCCTGAACTCCCCGCGGATCGCCTTCTGGATGATGCCAAAAAGATAGCCGGCCGGGTTGCGTACCGCGCCGTTGCCGCAGCGTGCCGCCCACTCGTCGAGAACGGCCTGCCGCTGCGTCTCGTCCACCTGCTGCAGCGCCACCAGCGCGCCGGACTGCTGCTCGTCCTTCAGGCGCAGGAAGCGCTCGGGCAGCCGCAGATTCTGCAACGCCCGCGCGCGCGGTACCGTACGTACTTCATTGATACGACGATTACGTACTGTACGGTCCTCCTTCGGAATCCGAAGAGAGCTGTCCGGCGCAGGTTCAGATCCCGCTTCGGATTCCGAAGACAGGTGCAGAGCATTCCGAAGAAGGGCATCCCGGCCTTCTTCGGAATCGTGGTCGGCGACCTCCTGTGGATAACTCTCTGTTGCCAAGCCATGCCCCACCATGCGCAGTGCCAGCACCTGCAAGCGGGTCGGCAGCGTGCGCCCGCTGAGCAGCGGGTCATCGGCAATCTCTTTGAGCGTATTCATGCCCACGATCTGTACCGCCTTGGCGGCATGGGTCAGCGCCTGGCTGACCAGGCCCAGGTAGTCGGGGTCGAGCTGCATCGCCTCGAAGGGCGACAGCGGTTCGTCGTGCAGTACATAGAGGTTACCTTGGATCCGGCCGGTCTTGGGATCGCGCCGCCGCCGCACGAGGCTGAGCCAGCGCGTCAGCCGCAGCAGCGTCAAGGCGCGCGCCACGGTCTCGTGCGAGGCTTGCGCCGCACAGGGCATGGACGCCAGATAGGGGCGGAGCTGATCGTAGGTGGGAAAGGCGGTCACGCCGTCGTCGTTGAGCTGCAGGCGGAAAACCTGCCAGGCATTGCGCTCCAGCGGCGTCAGGCGCCGGTCGAGGAACAGCGCGCGCGGCACGCTCTCGTGCCGGTTGCCGCTATAAAGGAAACCGTCCTGGCTTGGCGCCGTGCCCTGCGCCGGTTCCCTCGGCTCAAAGTGCCGCAGCGCCTCGTCGAACAACGCCGACAGCGCGACGGGGCCTTCGCGCCATGGTGCACCTCCCGTGGTCATGTTCTACACCAGCCCCTGGTCGATCCACTTTCGTATCGCTGCCCACACCACCGACATCGGAAGGCTCAGCGCCTCGGCCAGGTCCATGGTCAGCGCCAGCATCGCCATATCGTCGGTGAGGGCAATACGGCGCTCGGCAACGCCGGCCTTCCAATCCTCCCACAAGACAGCGTCCTGCGGCTCGTCGAGCACCGGATGCCGACCCTTGCGCTTGGGCAGCCCGAGGATGTCGCGGCGCAACGCCACTTCCTGATGCGTGAGTCCGTAGAACGTGCTGACCATCTCCGTGCTCGCCCCCAGGCGCAGCATGCGGTCCACCGTGGCGATCTCCCGCTCCGCGTCGTGGACCTGGCTCAGCAGCCGCTTCAACACTTCCCGGTTCACCGATACCGAACACCACGACACCGTGGCATTCACCAGCATGCTCACGAGTTCGGGGTGCTTCAGCGCATCCAGCTCCTCCTCGCCGAAACCCATCGCCTTGCAGCGGCGCAATTGGCCGTTGCGCAGGTCATGCAGAGCCTGGGCGATCACGGCTTGGTTGAGCGGGTGCGGTGCCGACATACGGAAACCTCCTGCGCGCTCAAAACTTGTGGCCCGGGTCACCGGCTTCCAGGTCCAGCAGCCGGCGCGCCAGGCGCAGCAGACGGAAGAGCTTCACCAGTGCAGCATCGCTCAGGCGTGTGGACGAGCCGCCGTGGCCAAGCAGCAGCGCCGCCAGCTCGTGGGTCAGCCGCGCGTGATCCAATCCGTTCGCGGGTGCCGGTGCAGCACTCAGGGCATGCAGCAGCGTCAGCACCGTGCGCTCGAACGCCGGCAGCGCCTTCGCCTGGCCTACGGCCGGCGCCGCGCAGACGAAGCCGACGCCACCGTCGCTGGCCTCGATGTAGTCGGCTACTGCCGCCTCTCCGGCGATCTCGCGCGCGAACTGCGCGATGTGTACGCGCAGGTGATCCGGCACGTCCAGCCCCGGATCGATGTACCAGACGTCCGAGATGGGATAGAGCCCGCCCGCCTGCACAGGGATTGCACGCAGCGCATCGGCCGCGAAGTCGGGCAGCTTGTCGCCAAGCTGGTCCGCGACCATCCGCTGGATGGATTGCAGGCGCTCCGTGGTCGGTGCCGGTGTCACGATGTGCCCTTGCAGGCGCTCGTCGCGTTGTCCGTGCTGGTCCTCCGGCGCTTCGGGAGGCGCAGGCGCAGGCGCAGGCGTTGTCCCTGCTGACGCTGGAGGCGCGACCGGCGTGGCGTCGCGCGACACAGACAAGGCGGGTGGCTGCTGAGGTGCGGAAACCGGCGGGGGAGCAGCAGCAGGCGCGACAGGCCCCGCCGGTTCGCTGGTCAGCACACGCTGACGGGCTTCACTGTCGCTGATCTCCAGCGCCAGCGTGTCGTAGTCCGCATCCAGCAGCTCGGCCATCTGGCCCACCAGCTCGTCCTGCACCCGCCGTAGCGAGAACTCGTCCGGCTGTGTGTCGAACTGCGTCAGCACGTCCTGAAACAAGGTGGCGAAGTCCAAGGCCACGATGCGGCCCAGCGCACGCCGCTCCCAGATGCGCTCGCACGCCTTGCGCAACACGGCGAGCCGATCCACCTGATGCCGTCCCAGTCCGCCGTAGAGCAGCGTCGGAATCGCCGGCAGCAGATAGCGCACCGCATCGTTCATCCGGCTGATGTGTGACTGCGGCACCGGATAACCGTCGGCCGTCAGCCGCCGCGCGAGCTCGCTCTGCGACAGCGCCTGGCCACTTTCCTGCTCGTAGAACTCGCGGGCCTTCTCGATGCCCAAGGCCCGCTCGATGAAGGTCAACCCGCCGCGCAGCTCGTTTTCGGCCAGATGCCCGGTCAGCGCAACGATTTCGCCGCGCGCGGGCCAAGGGCGGAACAAGCACGAAATGCGGAAGAAGCGTTCATCCTTCGTCTCGCGCCACAACTCGCGCAGGATCGCCAGCCGCGTGTTGCCGCCGTTGCGAATGATGTAGTGCACCTCGCCCGGCCTGCGCGTGATTGCGGGGGGCGCGTCCAGACCGCGTTCGCGGATGGACGCCTTGATCTCCGCATAGACCGGGTTGCGCGTGACGCGCGGGTCGTGGTCGTAGGGCCGCAACTGGTCCAGCGTCACCACCATCGGCGTGTCGGCGATCGGGTCGCTCAAGGTCACGGCCGAAGGGCTGCTGCGCTCAAACCCTGTGGTCAACAGCTTGGCAGCCATGTCCTGCGGCGTCAGCTCAACCACGGCCGTCCTCCGGTGCCTGCCGGTCGGCACGGCGAAGCTGCGCGCGGGCATTGCGATCGGCACGGTGGTCGCTCGCAGTCGAGCTGGTAAAGATCGACGCGCAGCCTTGTTTCGTGAATTTCAGGTGCCCGCTGGACGTGCGCACCACGCACCAGCCATCACCCAGTGCGAATTCGATCAGCGCTCGCAGCCGTTCACGGCCACGCGCCAGTTCATGCGCGCTCGCCATGGCCGGCACCTCCCCCATCGGGTCGGCCGGTGACCAGCGCGAAGCGCTCCCGCCACGGGGGGAACAGCTCGCCGGCCAGCATGCGCATGGTGTCCAGCGCCGCCGGCGCCGTGCGCCCAGTCGGCTGCCGGTACTCCACCCGATGTACGGGTAGTCCTCGCGTCGCAGCGCGCGGATACGCTTCGATGGCCGGCACGTCGGTGTCGAGCACCTGCACGCCAGCCTGTTCCTGAAACACCTGTCGCAACGCCTGCTGGACCAGACGCGCGTTCGACGATACCGGATGCACACGGTTGATGAGCAGGCGCAGCGGCGGCGGCTCGATACCCAGGTGCCGATACGGCGCGATGTCCTCGATCAGTTGCAGCGTGCCGCGTCGCAGCTCGCGCGCCGCGAGGATTTCCGGCGTTACCGGCGACAGCGCCAAGTCCGACGCCAGCACCGCCATCTCCAGCAGCACACTGCGCGCACCCTGCGTATCGATCAACAGCAAATCATAGTGCGTGCGGAATGAGGGAAGCAAATGGCGCAGTCGCAGGCGTCCATCCGGAGCGTGCAACAGCAGCGTGCTCAGTTCACCGCGGTCGTCGTTGGAGAGCACCACGTCCAGGCCCGTGATCGCGGTGCGCGACACCAGTTGCCCGATGCGCCGCTCGTTGAAGGCCAGCATTTCGTAGATGCCACCGGGCGCGCGCACGTCCAGCGTGAAATAGCTCGACAGCGTGGGCTGCACGTCCAGGTCAAGCAGCAGCACGCGCAGCCCCGAATCGGCAATGAAGCCGCCGAGGTTGGCTGCCGTCGTGGTCTTGCCCACGCCGCCCTTGGTCGAAATGATGGACACCACCTGCATGCGCTTCTCCTCGTCGAATGGCATGAACGGAGAACAAGCGTCAGGCGCGTTCTTTGAGGCGATCGGAGATCCACTGTTCGATCTCCACCGAGTCCCAGCCCACCGCACGCACGCCCAGGCGCAGCGCCTTGGGGAACTTGCCTTCCTTCATCAGGCTGTAGATGTGCGCGCGCTTGAAGCCGGTCTTGGCTTCGACCTCGGCGCGGCGCAGGATGCGGTGTTCGGTCGTTGCCGCCGTAGCGTCGGTCTGCGAAGACATGAGGGTCACTCCTTAACGCTCAGTGGCGTTGATTGCCGTGACTCGAATTTGGAACGTCGCGTTGAGGAATGACACCGCAAATGCGGTATCCGCGACCGCAGATACGGTCTGGCATCGCTCAGGAAGTTGTGCCCTGCAAATTGCGCCGAGCCAGTGCGAACTTGGCCTGCAGGGTGCGCTCGGTGATCCCCATCGCGTTGCCGTGATGCGCCACCAGCGCACTGATGATGGCCTCCTGCGTCAGGAAGCTGGAATACGGCATGCCGCTGGGCGACTTGCCCAGCAGCAGCGTCACTAATCCGCCAACGATGTTCAGGTAGGTAGATTCGCTGCGCGGCCCCAGCGTGTTCGCACGCTCAACGTCAGCGGCACAGGCTGCGTGCGTTTTCAGCAACGCCTCATGCTCGGCGCGCAGCGTCTCGTGCACACCCAGGTGTTCCGCGAGCCGCGCCTTGATCCCTTCCCGCTCGGCCAGCAATGCGCCCACCGTGTCCAGACTGATCGCCGGGTGAAGCACACGCCCGACCTCATCGCACCGAAACGCCGGTTTCTCGCCGGGGTAGTAGTGCGCCATCCAGGCTTTCAGATCGACATGCCGCACGGTCAGCGACGGGTCGTCCATCGCCAGGCCCTGCGCGTCCCGCACCAAGCCCTCCTTGCCATACGGTATCTCGCCGTGAGCGAGCGCATCGAAGACTCTTTCGGTGTTCAACCGCAGCAACGGCCAACGCGGAAACTCCGTTGCCTCCGGCAGAGGCCGCCACCCCAAGGTCGCCAGGATGCGCCGCTCGAAGCGCAGCAATCCGCTCCAGCGGATTGCTGCCTCGATCGGGCGGTAGTAAGTCTTGGCGCCATCGGCCAGGCTGCTCGACTTCGGCATATCGCACGCCTCCATTCGTCATCCCACCAAATCCTCGCACGCGCACCCGCCGTACAGGCGGCGTGCACGAATGTCGAGGAGTCTCCGGGCGAAACGAGCAGGTGGCAAAGCGGAGAAGACTGTGGCATCGGTGATGCCGCCTTTACCGGTGCGAGATGTGCGCCTTGCCGCGCATGGCCCCATCTCTGACAATCTTTAGGCTGCGAAACATGTCGTCACCGTCGGCATTCGCGGGCGCCATGCTTGACCCGGAGAACCAGGCCAAAGTCTTTACAGGGAAATGGTCCCAGTAAAGCGCGATCAACTGAACGCGCCCGAACCGATGCGCATATGACAAGCATTGTTGCTCTGCGCGTCTTCGCTGTGACGGGTCATGATGGGCATGCGAATTACATCGAAGAATGCCAACCGCAAACGCGGGAAAGGCCTGGGTGCCGCACGCCAGTGCACCGCGGCAATGGAACCCCGCCGTGTCAAAACCGGTCTGGCGTTTTGACCAAAATGGAATCGGCCGACCCGCCTGAATCAATCTCATGGGAGCCATTGCGTATCCAACGGCTTCGGGCCAACACGCTGCGCACGGTCGATGAACTTGCGCAGCGGCTCCGACATCGCGCCCTCGGGATATAGCAGGTAGGTCGTCAACGCCGCCAACTCGTCGTCCAGCGGCCGGATGATCACGTCCGCCTGCCGGCATGTCACCACGTGCGCCGCGGTGGAAAATCCAACGCCATAGCCGGCGGCTACCAGGGCCAGCATCAGCGAGTGGGTCGTCACGTATTCGGCCACGATCAGCGGTGTCTTCACCAGGCGCAACAGGCGCTCACATTGCCGGCTGCACTCCTCACACACCTTCGGGTGGCACAGCACCAGCGGGTACCGCACCACCTCTTCCAGCGGCACTCGCTTGTGCGCCAGCAAGGGGTGCCGCGCAGGGATGGCCACCACCAATGGATCTTGCCACACCGGCATGGCGACCAGGCCGGCCTCCATCTCGCCGGCCATCGCCAGGGCCGCGTCGTACAGGTCGTTGGCCAGGCCGCCCACCACCTGCGACAGCGGTGCCTCGAACAGCCGGATGCCCACTTCCGGCGCCTCCTCCCGGCACAGCGCGAGCAGCGTCGACAGTCGGGCCCGCCCGACGACGCCGGCCAAGGCGATGCGCAGGGTGCCGTGGTGTCCCGCCGCCACCGCCCGCGCCTTGATCCGTGCTTGCTCAAGGGTCAGCAGCACACGCCGGGCCTCCTCCAGGTACACCTGCCCGGCCGGGGTCAGGCACATGCCGCGCGGGATGCGCTCCAGCAGCGTCACGCCCAGGTCAGCCTCCAGTTGGCGAATCGTTCTCGACAGGGGCGACTGCTCCACATGCAGCCGCCGCGCCGCCCGTCCAAAGTGCAACTCCTCGCCCACTGCGATGAAACAGCGAAGATGGCGCAAGTTCATCGATTTACCCCAGAAGATGGAGTCCATTCTTATGACCGTAGGGAACCGCATGAGTGCTTGCCTGTGGCGAGGCCCCTGTCACAGATGATTTCCAGTTGCCGCCGCCCGGCCTTTCCGTTGTCGGCACGAGGTGGCGCGTGCCCGGGCAAGGCTGACTATTCCATCGGTATTGCCTTGTAACGCAAGAACACAGAAAATCAACAACAGCTCTCGCTAGCACATTTATCTAAATGGAGTGGCGCCGACCAAGCCCGACGTGGCGAACCTGTCCGTCCCCATTGGATGCAGGGTGTTCTGGAACGACGAACGCACGAGCGACAGCAGCTCTCGCAGCGGCTGCGCAGAAGTCCAGGGGGTTCAAGCTGAGCTTCGTGACCGACCCGAGCAGCGACCGGGGTGATCCGAGAGCCCCCCGATGAAACCGCATCGGCACGGCCGACCTGACACCCGCGAGTCGTCGTCTGCGCCGATCGCGAGCTCCAGCACGTTTAAGGGACAGCGTGCCGTGCCCGCCGGTGACCCGAGGACCGCCTGTGCAAGAGCGCCGGTCTGCCCACCTTCACATGGCAGCAGCAGGCACTGACCGTCAGCACTCAATGCCCGGGCTCTGCGCCGGCCTGCCCCGCCGGAGTCGGCGATGGACATGCTCCGAGCAAGCATGAGCCTTGAAGCGAAGCCATCGAAGGGGATGCTGACGGGATCTGGATGGAAGTGCTGGCGCCGAAGGGCCCGAACCAGACGAAGACAGACAGGAGGCGGCTATGGATTTCAGATTACTGCGTTACTTCGTCGCAGTTGCGGAGGAGCTGCATCTGACCCGTGCGGCCGAGCGTCTGGGCATCGACCAATCGCCTCTGTCGCGTGCGATGCGCGAACTGGAAAGCCAGCTTGGCGTACAGTTGTTCGACCGCAGCACACGCCTGACGCGGCTGACCTGGGCCGGCCAGGTCTTTCTCGGCGAATGCCGACGCGTGCTGGCCACGGTTGAGCAGGCAGTAAAGAGCGCAAAGGCCGCTGCGCAGGGCTACCAGGGCCATCTGCGCATCGCCATCTGCGACAGCCTGGCGCAGCCCCGGATTTCCACCCTGCTGGCTCGCAGCCGCGAGGATGAGCCCGAGCTGGAGATTCGCGTCTTCGAGCTACCGTTCGCGCAGCAGCTCAAGATGCTGCACAACGATCTGCTGGACATTGGCTTTGCGTTATCAAACGCAGTGCATGATGGCCTCGTCGCCGAGTCCGCGTGGACCGACCCGCTGGCGGTGATCGTGCCCGCACGCCATCCCTTGCTGGCATACGTGCAAGTGCCGCTTGCCGAAGCGTTGAAGTTCCCGCTGGTTCTGTGTCATACCGAATCGGGATCGGGCTGCCGCCATCAGATTCAAGCGATGCTGCAGGACGCAAGGACGCCGCTCAAGCTGGTCGATGAAGTGATCAGCCTGGGCGTGATGCTGACCCTGGTCGGCGCCGGTTACGGCATCGGCTTCGCCATCGCCTCGCAGGTGCAGACGCTACAGCGCCCGGACATCTCCATTCGTCCCTTGGCCGGCACCCCACCGCTGCTCTCTACCTACCTGCTGCGCCGCCAAGGCGAACCCTCGGAGCCCATGAAGCGGTTCATCAAGCGGGTGAAAGACTGGGCAGCGCCGGCCGATGACGAACCAGTCCCTTGAGGACACACCCCATCGGTCCGTTACAGCCTGTGGTGTGTCAGTAGTCGGATGAACTTCCGGATGAATCCGACGCGCGGTGGCTGTTCGTGGATGTGCATGGCTCACTTTGGATCACCCGCAACGGCCTGCGTTGACCAGAGCGAATACTTAAGTACACAATCAAGGCTATTCCGTGATACCTCGATCGGAAAAGATCATTGTAATTAATGAGTTAGAAAACGGGCGCTGTTTACTTCACCCGCTCCACCAGGACTCATCGACAAAGGCCGGCCTGTGAAGCCGGCCTTTGTCGTTTGCGGCACGCGCGGCGTCGAAGCGGCGGCGCTGCTTCTGCGGCCCGGTTCAGTCCGCCGACACGCTCTCCAGCGTCAGCCCCCAGCGCGTCAAGGCGTGGCGCAGCAAGGTCTGCTCCGACAGCGAGATGCGTCCGTCGGCCTTGGCCAGAACCAGCATCGCGCGGCAGGTGAGCTTCTGCAGCGCGGGCTCGGTAATGCTGTCGAGCAGGCGCTCGGTGTGCTCCAGGTCCAGCACGCGCACGGCGCCGCGCGTCACCTCGTTCGCGAGCAAACCCTTGCAGTGATCGGCAACCGCCTGCACCAGGGCGTCGCGGGGCACGCCGAGCAGTTCGGCGATTCGATGGCGGTCGATGGCGTCGATCTCACGGTTTGCCAGTTCGCCATCGGCCACCAGGGTCAGCACGACGAGTTGCGCCGCGGTCAGGCGCGGATCGATGCGGGGGGCGTTCATGTTCATCCTTTGCAGTGCAGGGACAGGAATGACCGTGTTGTCACCGCCGGGTTGCACCTGTTTCCTTCCGAAACATCCGGCCGGCGCGCATTGCGGGCCGCCGCCTTTGGCTGCACCATGACACGCCTCGCGACATCGTTTCCCCCCCTCCATGCGCCCCGCCCGTGCCCTGATCGACCTCGCCGCCCTGCGCCACAACTACCAGCTCGCCCGCACCCGGCACGGCGGGAGAGCACTCGCTGTAGTGAAGGCGAATGCCTACGGTCACGGCGCGGTCCGCTGCGCCCACGCGCTGGCCGGTCTGGCCGACGGCTTCGCCGTCGCCTTCCTGGAGGAGGCGTTGGAACTGCGCGCTGCCGGCATCCGCCAGCCCATCCTGCTGCTCGAAGGCGTGTTCGCGGCGGACGAGCTCGTCGAGGTACAGCGCCACGATCTGTGGATCGTGGTCCATCACGACGATCAGATCCGCATGATCGAGACCGCCGCGCTGCGCGGGCCATTGAACGTCTGGATGAAGGTCAATAGCGGCATGAACCGCGCCGGCTTCGCGCCCGACGCGGTGGACGCGGCCTGGCGACGGCTGGACGACAGCGGCAAGGTCGCGGCGATCACGCTGATGACGCATTTTGCACGCGCCGACGAGCCGCACGTGATCGCCACCGCCGAGCAGATTGCCCGGTTCGATACTGCCACCCGCCACCTGCCCGGCGCGCGCAGCCTGGCCAATTCGGGCGGCGTGCTGGGCTGGCCGGCGGCGCATCGGGACTGGGCGCGCCCCGGCATCCTGCTGTACGGTGCCGACCCGATGCCGGGCGACGGCAACGGCCTGCAACCGGTGATGGGCCTGGAGAGCGGGATCATCGCGATGCGCGAGATCGAGACCGGCGAACCGCTGGGCTACGGCGCACGCTTCGTCGCCGATCGGCCGACGCGCGTCGGCCTGGTGGCGATGGGCTACGCCGACGGCTATCCGCGGGTGGTGCCGGATGGCACCCCGGTGGCGGTGGATGGCCTGCGCACGCGGCTGATTGGGCGCGTGTCGATGGACATGCTGACGGTGGATCTCACCGACCTGCCCGCTGCCGGCCTCGGCAGCCGGGTGGAGCTGTGGGGGCGCAACATCCCGGTCAATCGCGTGGCCGAGGCAGCGGGCACCATCGCCTACGAGCTGCTGTGCAACGTGAAGCGCGTGCGCTTCGAATACGTCGGCTGACCGGCGGTCGAGATCGCGCCGCGCTGAACGCCACCCGGCTACGCAGCGCTGAGCCGGGGTCCCATGCCTGGCGGGATGCCTTCAGCGCTGCGTGTCGATCAGCAGCTTCACACCGGACGCGTCGGCCGCCACGCCGGCGACACGACCTTCGAGATCGCCCGGCGCGGCACTGACATTGCCGGTCTTCGACACCCGTGCCGCCACTGCAACACGTGCCGGCACGGGCGCTTCGCCGCTCATCAGCGGCACGCCGTCGAAGCTGAAGTCGCGCGGCAGCTCGCTGCCGCGGAAGCGCAGCGCGGCCAGCGGCGCGCCCCCCCCCTCGCCGCGCACGAACACGAACACGGTGTCGTCCGGCGCCAGCCGGTCGCGCAGGGCAGCGTCGATCTCCACGCGGCCCGACACTTTGAGCGCCGACGACCCCGCGCCTGCGGCATCGGCCGCGGCGGGCGGCGGCGCGGGCATGTCTGCCAGCGGCGCCAGGCCGGCCTTGGCACGCGCATCGTTGATGCTGGCGCGAACACCACGGGCGAGATCCTCGCCGGGCGGGATGCGCGCCAGGATCTTCTCCCAATGTCCGGCGGCGGCGGCGAAATCCTTGCGCTGATAGGCTGCGGTGCCGGCCAGCGCCAGCGCCTTGGGGTGATCGGGCGCGAGCTCCAGCGCCTTGCGCACCAGCACTTCGGCATCGCCCGCCACCGCGCCCCGTTGCGCCGCAACCACGTCGGCCCAGTCGGCGTAGACGTCGGGTTCGCCAGGCGCGAGCCGTGCCAGCTTCTCGTAGGTCTGCGCCGCCTTCGGATAATCCTGCAACACGGTGTACGACCGCGCCAGCATCATCCAGCCTTCGACGTTGTCCGGCTCCTTCTCCAGCCGCGCGGCAAGCTTGCCCACCATGTCGGCGATCTCGGCCTGGCTGAAGCCCTGGCGGGCGGCGACCTTTTCCGGATCGAGCCCGTCCGGGTTGCCGAGCGCGACATAGGCCAGTGCAGCCAGCGTCGGCACACCCAATGCCAGCGCCAGCGCCCAGCGCTTGGCCGGCCTCGCCTCGGCGGACGCGACCGATGCGGCGGAGGCCTCACCTTCCTCCAGCGCCCGACGTTCGAGCTCCTCGCGACTCTGGGCATGGGTGGCGGCATCGATACGGCCGGCGGCGAGGTCGGCATCGAGGTCGGCGAGGTGTTCGCGCAGCACCGTCAGCGCGATGGCGGCCTGTTCGGGCTCGGCATCGTGGCGGCTGCGGCTGCGCAGCAGCGGCGGCAGGAGCAATAACAGGGCGCCGGCCACCAGCAGGCCGGCGAAGACGATGAAGGTGATCACGAACGGGACTCCCGGGATTCGGAGGACGGCGGCACGTCGGCCGGCCCGGCGCCGGCCAGCAAGGCCCGCGCTCGGGCATGCTCGGCTTCGCTGAGCGCGGCGACGGCAGCGGATTCGACCGCGCGGCGCCGCACGCGCCAGGCCAGCCAGCCGACGCCGGCCAGCAGCAGCACCGCGGGGCCGCCCCACAGCAACAAGGTGACGCCCTTCAGCGGCGGCTCGTAAAGGACGAAGTCGCCATAGCGCGCGACGAGATAATCGACGACGTCCTCCTTGCTGCGGCCGGCGGCGAGCTGCTCACGCACCTGGTTGCGCAGGTCGAGCGCGAGCGGGGCATTGGACTCGGCAATGGACTGGTTCTGGCACACCAGGCAGCGCAGCTTGTGCGCGAGCTCCTGCACGTCGGCTTCGAGCCTGGGGTCGGCGGCGACGGTCGGTGCCACATCGGCCGCGGGCGCATCGGCGGCGGTGGCCGGCGACAGCCACAGCGCCAGGGTGAGCGCGGCAGCACGGGCGGCCGCGTGCGGCAGGCGGATGCGATCAGCCCGCACGGCGGACCTCCTCGAGCTTGGGCAGGATCACCTGCTGCAGGTTCTCCGGCGTGATGGGGCCGATGTGCTTGTAGCGGATCTTGCCGTCGCCATCGATGAGGAAGGTCTCGGGCACGCCGTAGACGCCGAAGTCGATGCCCACGCGGCCATCGATGTCGAGCACCGACAGCGTGTAGGGATCGCCGTGCTCGGCCAGCCAGCGTCGGGCACGCTCGATCGCCAGCCCGGTCTCCGCCTCCAGCGCCATGCCACGCGCGTCGAGGGCGCCGTCGCCGCGCACTTCCTTGTAGTTCAGGCCGACGATGGGCACCACCTTCTGCCGGGCCAGGTCGACCAGCACCGGATGTTCCTGCCGGCAGGCGACACACCACGATGCCCACACGTTGAGCAGCCAGACCTTGCCGCGCATGTCGGCCAGCGCGAAGGGCTGCGATGGATCATCCACCCGCGCCAGCGTGAAGGCGGGAGCCGGCCTGTCGATCAGGGGCGAAGGCACTTCGCGCGGGTTCAGGGTGAGACCGAAGGCAAGGAAGCCGACGAGGCCGAGAAACAGGAACAGGGGAACGAGAAACTTTGCTTTCATGAAGATCCTCTGGCTGCCGCCAACGGCGCAGGCCTCAGGCCGCCTGCCGCGCCGCAGCGGCCGGCGCCCTGCGCTCGGCCAGCTTGCGGTAGCGACGGTCAGCCGCGGCGAAGATGCCGCCCAGCGCCATCAACGTGCAGCCCAGCCAGATCCAGCTAATGAAGGGTTTGAAATACAGGCTGACGATCCAGCTTCCGTCGGGAAGCTGCTCGCCAAGCGACACGTACACGTCGCGGAAGGGGCCGATGTCCAGCGCCGCCTCGGTCATCGGCATGCCCTGCGCGCGATACAGCCGCTTCTCCGGCTGCAGTGTGGCGATCGCGACCCCGCCGCGGCTCACGTCCAGCGTGGCACGGGCGGCATCGTAGTTGGGGCCGGGCGCGTCCTGCACGCCACGGAACACGAAGGTGTAGCCGGCCAGCTCGGCGCGCTGGCCCTCCTTCATCTTGACGTCGAGATTCTGCTGCAGGCTGCCGACCAGCGACACGCCAATGATGAAGACGCCCACCCCGAGGTGCGCCAGCCACATGCCCCACCACGCCGACGGGAGGCCGCGCAGGCGCGCCGCCGACGAGGCCCCGGCACGCTCGCCCAGCCGCGCCAGGAGCTGCTGGAGACTGGCGAGCACCACCCAGGCGGCGAGCGCCAGGCCGAGCACGGTGCGTGGCGTGACATGGCCGATGGCGAACGCGGTGCCGACGCCGATCGCCACGCTGGCAACGAAGGCCGGCGCCACGCGGCGCACGACCGGGCCCAGGGTGTCGCCCTTCCAGCGCAGGAAGGGGCCGAACATCATCAGCACCACCACCGGGGTCATCAGCGGCACGAACACCGCTTCGAAATAAGGCGGGCCGACGGAGATCTTGCCCATCCCGAGGGCATCGAGGAACAGTGGATACAGCGTGCCCAAGAGCACCGAGGCGGAGGCCACCGACAGCAGCACGTTGTTGCCGAGCAGCGCCGTCTCGCGCGACACGAAAGCGAAACTGCCACCGCCCGACAGTCGCGGCGCGCGCCAGGCATACAGCAGCAGCGACACGCCGATCACGACGACGAGCAGGAACAGGATGAAGAGACCGCGCTTCGGGTCGGTGGCGAAAGCGTGCACGCTGGTGATGACGCCCGAGCGCACGAGGAAGGTGCCCAGCAGCGACAGCGAGAAGGCGCCGATCGCCAGCAATACCGTCCAGCTCCGGAAGGCGCCGCGCTTCTCGGTGACGGCGAGCGAATGAATCAGCGCGGTGCCGAGCAGCCACGGCATGAAGGACGCGTTCTCGACCGGATCCCAGAACCACCAGCCGCCCCAGCCCAGTTCGTAGTAGGCCCAGCCCGAGCCGACGGCGATGCCGGCGGTGAGGAAGACCCAGGCCACCGTCGTCCACGGCCGCGACCAGCGCGCCCAGGCGGCATCCATGCGTCCGGACAGCAGCGCGGCGATGGCGAACGCGAACGCGACGGAAAAGCCCACGTAGCCCATGTACAGCAGCGGCGGGTGGATGATCATGCCGGGATCCTGCAGCAGCGGATTCAGGTCGCGCCCTTCCGGCGCTCCCGGCAGCAGGCGCTCGAAGGGGTTGGAGGTGACCAGCATGAAGGCGAGGAAGCCCACGCTGATCCAGCCCAGCACACCCAGCACGCGGGCGAGAAAGACGTCGGGCAGGTGGCGCGAGAACACGGTGACCGCGACCGTCCACACTGCCAGCACCAGCGCCCACAGCAGCAGCGAGCCCTCGTGGCTGCCCCACACGCCGGTGATGCGGTAGTACAGCGGCGTGGCGGTGTTGGAGTGCAGCGCGACGTACTCGACCGAGAAGTCGCTGGTGACGAAGGCCCAGGTCAGACAGGCGAACGCGAAGGCGACGAAGAAGAACTGCCCCTGCGCCGCGGGGCGACCGACCGCCATCAGCGCGAGGCGGTTGCGGCTGGCGCCGATCATCGGCACTACCGCCTGCACCAGGGCGAGGACCAAGGCGAGGACGAGGGCGAAATGGCCGAGTTCGGGGATCATTGCTTCACCGTCGCGCCCGCCTTGTGCGCCTGCTCCACGGCGTGGGCGGCCTCGGGCGGCATGTAGTTCTCGTCGTGCTTGGCGAGCACCTCGGTGGCGCGGAAAGTGCCGTCGGATTCCAGCCGGCCCTGCACGACCGCGCCCTTGCCTTCCTTGAAGAGGTCGGGCAGGGTGCCCCGGTAGGCGACGGGAATGGTCCTCGCGGTATCCGTCACGGCGAAGCGCACGGTGATGCCGTCGGCTTCGCGCTGGATGGAGCCGACCTCGACCAGGCCGCCGATGCGGAAGGTCTTGCCCGACGGCGCCTTGCCGGCCGCGACCTCGGTCGGGGTATGGAAGAACACCAGGTTCTGCTGGAAGGCATTCAGCACCAGCGCCACCGCGGCCACCAGCAGGGCGACGCCGCCGCCCACCAGCACCAGACGTTTGCTACGGGGTTTCATTTTCTTGCGACTCCACGCCGGCGCGTGCCGGCCCATTCCGAGACTCGTTGCGGGATCCATTGCCCGGACCGCCGCCACCGCCGTTCCTGCCCACGGCCTTGCGCCAGCGCAGCAATCGGCTCACGGTGTCCTTCCGACGCTGGAACACGAGCGCGAGTTCCAGCGCGACGAGGACGAAAGTGAGGCCATAGCTGCCCCACACGAAGAAGGCCGCGCCGCCCATGTTCCAGAACGCGGACCAGCTTTCCCATTGCATCAGGTCCGCCCTCCCTGGCGCTGCGCTTCGCGCGTCAGCACGGCGCCGACCCACTCGGCGTGGCGCTCGCGCTCGAGGATCATCGGCCGCACCCGCCACAGCGCCACCGCCAGCGTGTAGGCCCACGCCGCGAAGGCCATCACCAGCATGCCGGCGAGCATGGTCGCGGCCATCGACGGTGCCCTGGTGAGGCTGACCGAGGCGCCCTGGTGCAGCGTGTTCCACCACTGCACGGAGAAATAGATCACCGGCACATTGACCGCGCCGACCAGCGCGATGAGGGCGCCGGCGCGATCGGCGCGGCGCGGGTCCTCGATCGTGCGTGTCAGCGCGATGAAGCCGAGGTAGAGGAACAGCAGCAGCGCCTGCGAGGTCAGCCGCGCGTCCCACACCCAGTAGGCGCCCCAGGTCGGCCTGCCCCACAGCGCACCCGTCCATAGCGCCACGACACAGAACATGGCGCCGGTGGGCGCCAGCGCCTGGCTCATCAGGAAGGACAGGCGCGTGTTCATGACCAGGCCCACCGCAGACCAGAACGCCATCACGAGATACACGAACATCGACATCCAGGCCGCCGGCACGTGGATGAAGATCACGCGATACACCTCGCCCTGCGTGGCGTCGGTGGGCGCGACGAAGAAGCCGAGCCACAGTCCGACGACGGTCAGCACTGCGGCGATGCCGGCAAACCACGGCGCGAGGCGGCCGGCGAGCGGGTAGAAGTTCTGGGGGGCGGCGAAGCGCAGGATGCTGGGGCCGCGGTCGGGTCTGCTCATTACGATAGGTTCAATTGCACGACATCATTCGGTCGATACCCGCAGCGCTGCGGCGCACGCCCACGGTGCCAGCGCCAGCGCGCCGGCCAGGCCGCCGCCGAGCAGCAGCAGGTGGGCCGTCGCGCCGGTGCCCGACAGCTCCGCTTCCACCGCACCTGCGCCGAAGATCAGCACCGGCACGAACAGCGGCAGCACCAGCAGCGCGAGCAGCATGCCGCCACCACGCAGGCCCAAGGTCAGCGCCGCACCGACGGCGCCGAGCAGGGCAAGGATCGGGGTACCGAGCGCCAAACTTATTACCAGCACCGGGTAGGCGCCTTGCTCAAGGTCAAGCAGCAGGCCGAGCACCGGCGCCACCGCCACCACCGGCAGGCCGGTGCTGAGCCAGAAGGCGAGCACCTTGGCCATCACCCACAGCACGGCCGGCTCGCTAGACAGCAACAGTTGCTCCAGGGTTCCATCGACGTGGTCCTGCGCGAACAGGCGATGCAGCGACAGCAGGCAGGCCAGCAGCGCGGCGACCCACAGCACGCCGGGCGCGATGGCGCGCAGCAGGTTGGGCTCGGCACCGACGCCGAAGGGGAACAGGCACACGACGATGACGAAGAAAGCCAAGGTCACCAGCACGTCGGCGCGGCCACGCCAGGCGAGCAGCAGGTCGCGGCGCAGCACGGCGACGAAGGTGTTCAGCATGCGTAGGCCCCGACATCCAGCACCGCGGGTGCGCGAGCGAAGGGGGCGTCCTGGTGGGTGGTCAGCATGACCATGCCGCCCGCCACGCAATGGTCGGACAAGGTTTCCGCGAGTTCCGCGACGGCCGCGGCGTCGAGCGCGGTGAAGGGTTCGTCCAGCACCCACAGCGGCCGTCGCGCCGACAGGAACAGCCGCGCGAGACCCACGCGCCGGCGCTGGCCCTGAGACAGCACGCGAGCGGGGAGGTCGAGCTGATGCTCGAGCCCGATGCGGGCGAGGGCGATGATGCAGTTTTCCTCGTCCACCTCGTCGCCGGCCGCGGCACAGGCAAAGCGCAGGTTCTCCAGCGGCGTCAACAGATCGTTCAGTGCCGGCGCATGGCCCAGGTATAGCAGTTCGCGGTGCAGCGCCTCGCGGTCACGGCGGATGCCGACGCCCCGCCAGCGCACCTCGCCCGCCTCCGGCAAGGCCAGGCCCGTGACCAGCCGCAACAGACTCGTCTTGCCCACGCCATTGGGCCCCGCCACGCGCAGCAACCCGCCCGCCTGCAGGCGCAGGGCGAGGCCGCGGAACAGCAGGCGGTCGCCCTTCAGGCAGGCGAGATCGTGGACTTCAAGCATAGGGCGCCGATTATAGCCGGGAGCCTTTCCAACTTCGTCGCACTGTCCCCGAAGTCGGCGCGACCGCATGAATGCGCCACATCCGGTGCGGGGCATCTCCGCAGCGTCCGCACCCGGCCCCGACATCGGCCCGGGCCGGAGCGGTCCGTGCGTGCGCCGCGGGACGCCGGGTCGCCGGAACAGGTGTCGCAGTCAATCAAGCCTGTGCGTCGCCGATCTGTCCCAGCGCGGGCATGAACGGCGAGACCTCGGCAAGCGAGCGCCGCACGCCGGACGGCGACAGGCCGGCGTATCCGGCGAGCGCGTCGGTGGACAGCGGCCCGACCACGCGGTCCAGGTCGCTGAAGCGCAGGCCCTGGCGCACCAGATGGGCGACGCAGGTATGGCGCAGCGTGCCCGGCGTGATGCCGGCGGGGTCGTCCAGGCCGGCGTCATGCGCGGCACACAGCAGGCGCCGCTGCAGTTCCTCGTCCGGCCCCGGCACCAGCGCGGCCTCGCCCGCATCCGGGCGCGCGATCGCCGCCTGCAGCCTGCCGAACAGGCCGGCTGGCAGTGCGAGTTCGCGGGCGGAGGCCCCGGCAAGCCGGACGCCGGCCGTGGCGACATCGAGGTCGGGCGGCGCCAGGCCGCGAATCTCGTCGAGCGTGGCGCCGCACAGCAGCAGGCCCGCCCACACCACGTCGTGAGCGGACAGGTTGTGCAGCAGGGCCGCCACCTCGTCCTGGGACAGCTCGCGTGCCGAATCCGTCGGCGCAGCCAGAAGGGATGCCGCGTCGGCGGGGCCGCGCAGCGGCCGGGCCGACGCACCGGCGAGCGCGGGTGATCGCTCGTGGCCGACGGCGATCCACGATTGCGGGACGATCACCGGTGCCATCGAGGGCCGCGGCGGACGGTTGAACACCTCCGTCAGGCCCATGGCCAGCAGCGCCAGGCCGAAGGCACCGGCGACGCTGATGCCTGCATCGCGGCCGTAATCCGGCCGAAAGGCGCTGACCGGCGCGGTGGCGGCCTCGATCACCTGCACCGAGGGCATGCGCGAACGCTCGCTCGCCTCGGTGCGCAGCAAGCGCTCGGACAGGGCGCTGCGGCTGGTCTCGAGCTGGGCCAGTTCCTCCTGCATGGACTTGAAGGCGCCGAAGCTGCGCGAGAAGGCATGCACCGCGCCGCGGTCGCGGGCGATCTGGGCCTGCAGGGTGTGCTGTTCCTCGCGCGCGGTCGCGAGATCCTCCTCGGCCTCGGTCAGCGACACCCGACCGCCGCTGATTTTCGTCTCGGCGATCTGCGTCTCGATCTCGTCCAGCCGCGAACGCATGCGCCGTGCTTCCGGGTCCATGTCCATGAACTGGGGGGTGTGCGTGCGTTCCATCTCGCGCAGCGATTCGCGCAACTGCGACGCGCGCGACTCCAGGCCGGCAAGGGTCGGATTGTCGCGCGCCCGCACCACCGGCTTGCCGGCGGCGATCGATTCGCGCAGCGACCGCACCCGACCTTCGGCCTTGGCGACCTTCTCGTTGGCCTGGTTCAGCGACACCGAGAGCCCTTTCACGCGGGCGAGGACCTGGTTCTCGTCGCGCTCGGCGGAGACGATGTCGTTCGCCTGACGAAAGTCCTCCAGCGCACTGCGCTTGTCGTCGAGGCGGCGATTCAGGTCCGCGAGTTCCTGGCGCAGCGCATCGATCTCGCCGCCGGCGGTGCTCGCATAGGTGTCGGCCAGTCGACGCGAATAAGCCTCGATCACCGCATTGACGATGGCGGCCAGATGTCCGGGCTGCTCGCCGATCGCCACCACATTGATGATGTTGCTGTCGGCAAGCGCTTGCGCGCTCAGCGCCGCCTGCACGCCCTGGACCGGGTCGGGGCCGAATTCGCGCAGGTCCAGGCCCTGCGCGCGCAAAGTGACGAGTGCCGCATCGATCACCGGTCGACTGGACAGCACCCCGGCCTCGGCCTGCAGACTGCCTGCAGAGGCGCCGGCAGGCGCCGCCGTCGTCACCGTCGCCCCTTCGGCCGCCACGACCGGCAGTTCGGCGACGATGCCCGGCGGCTTCACCGCGATGCGCGCCTCGGCGCGGTACTCCGCCGGGCGCAGGAAGGTGTAGGCGAGGCTGGACAGCAGGACCGGCACCAGCACCGTCATGAAGACACGCAGACGCCGCCGGTTGCCGCGCGCGGCGATGTCATCGGCGCGTGCGGCATCGGGGTCTGCGACGGGAGGGAGCAGGGTCCTGAAGTCCGGCATGGAGCAAATCCTCGACGTATCCCGGCCCCATGCGCAGAAGGGCGTGCCGGCGGCCGACCAGAACGGACCGCGGGCACGCCCCCAAGCGAAGGCAGGTCGGCTTACTGCGCCTTCGGCGGCGTCGGGTGCATCACCTCCGGCGCCACGCCACCGCGGTCGGCGCCGATGTCCTGTGCCACCGGCGGCAACTGGTGCGCGATGCCCTTGTGGCAGTCGATGCAGGTCTTGCCTTCCGCCAGCCCCGCCTGGTGCATCTGGTTGGAGCGGCGGCCCTGCACCGAGTAGTCGAAGTACTCGTAATTATGGCAGTTCCGGCATTCCTGGGAGTTGTTGGCCTTCATGCGGCGCCATTCGTTCTGCGCCAGGCGCAGGCGCTCGGCCTGGAACTTCTCGGGCGTGTCGATGGTGCCCATCGCCTTGCCGTAGAGCTCACGCGACGCCTTGATCTTGCGGATCATCTTCGGCCCCCATTCCTTGGGCACGTGGCAGTCGGGACAGGTGGCGCGCACGCCGGTGCGGTTCTGGTAATGGATGGTGTTGCGATATTCCTTGAAGACGTTTTCCTCCATCTCGTGGCAGGAGATGCAGAACTTCTCCCTGTTCGTCATCTCAAGGGCCCAGTTGAAACCGCCCCAGAACACGACACCCGCGGCGAACAGGATGGCAATGGCGCCCCACCCCGCACCGCGGATCCTCTGCATCAGGGTCTTGTTGTTGTCACTCATGGTCTATCCCCGGTTTCCCTTGCGCCTAGCGCAGGCCTTCCGCGCGCTGGAACTGGTTACCCACCAACGGTTTGGCGTCCGTCTGCGGCACGTGGCACTGCATGCAGAAGTAGCGTCGCGGCGAGATGTTCGACAGTTCGCCGCCATCGCGGTCCTTGAAGTGGGTCAGGCTGACCTTGGTCGCGCCGTTTTCCTTGTAGCGGCTCCAGGCGTGGCAATCCATGCACTTGTTGAAATTCTTGGTGACCTCGTAACCCTCCACCTTGTGCGGGATCAAGGGCGGCTGCTGCACGTAGTCGCGCGCGATGGGCGCCTGGTCGGGAATGGGCTTGAAGCCGCCCGGCGCCAGTTCGGGCGCGGACACATCGGCACCGCGGATGCTCTTGACCGCCTGGGCGCTCGCGGAAGGAGGCAGCGCCGCGGCAAGGCCGAGCGCAGCCACGAATGCAATCACGAGTTTACGGGTGGGTTTCTTCATGACTCGCTCCTGTTGAATCGGGTCGTAATACGGAAAACGTCCTTGCCGCAGACATCGACACAGCGGCCGCAGGTGGTGCAGTCGCCGTCGAGGATCAAGGGGTGATCCTGGCCCACGCCCTTCAGCGCAGGGCGGATGACCTGGGGTTCTGGGCACACCGCGAAGCAGTCCATGCAGTCGTTGCACGCCGAGCGGTGGGCGGCGGACACGCGCAGCAGGGTGACGCGCCCGAGCAGGCCGTAGAACGCGCCCTGGGGGCACAGGTGGCCGCACCAGCCACGCGGTGCGACGAGCAGGTCGTAGAGGAAGATGCCGCCGACGATGCCCCACGCCAGCCCGAAGCCGAAGATCAGCGCGCGATGGAACATCGACACCGGATTGACCCATTCCCACGCCAGCGAGCCGGTCGCTGCCGCTGCGAGAAGGACGAAGCCGAGCAGCCAGGAGCGCGTGCTGCCGGCCGGCACCTTGCCGCCCTTCAGCCCGAGCCGGCGCCGCAGCCAGGCCGCGGCATCGGTGACCAGGTTGACCGGGCACACCCAGGAACAGAACAGCCGGCCGCCGACGAGCAGGTAGAAGGCCAGCACGATGCCGCCGCCGACCAGCGCCTCGCGGTACGGCCAGTGGCCGGCGGCGAACTGCTGGGCAATGAGGAAGGGGTCGGTGAGCGGCAGCGTGTCCAGCGTCAGGCTGGACGACAGGTTACCCTTCACGATCCAGATGCCGAACCAGGGGCCGGCGAGGAACAGGGCAAGGATGCCGAACTGCGACAGGCGCCGGAGCAAAAGCCACTTGTGCGCCTGCAGCCAGCCCTTGGCTTCCACCGCCTCGCGCCCGGGCCGCGCCACCACGCCGCGCCGCGCGGCACCGCGCACGCTGGTGGGCGGCAGTTTGCCACCGGATGCGCCGACGGTACCCTGCGCACTCATGGCTTCCACCCGGAATCGATGCCGCCCGGCTTCGACGACGGCTTGGAGTCGGGCACGGTCGGCGCCGCGCCGCGCGGCCCTTCGCCGGGGGCGATGCGGGTGTCGCCGAAGGCCTTGCCCTCCAGCCCGCGCACCGGCAGCTCGACCTGCTCGCCGATCAGCGATTCGCCGGCGGCCTTCTTCTCTTCCCAACCGCGCAGGTAATGCTCGGCCCTCGAGCCCTGCGCGAGCTTGATCGGCAGCACCTTGATCGCCGATTCGCCCGGCAACACGCAGGACTTCTCGCACTTGCCACAGCCGGTGCAGTATTCGGAATGCACCGTCGGCAACAGCATCGCATGGCGATCGGAACGCGGATTGTGAATGCGCTCGAGCGTGATGGCCTTGTCGATCACCGGGCACACGCGGTAACAGACGTCGCAGCGCAAGCCCAGGAAGTTGAGGCAGTTCTCCTGGTCGATCAGCACCGCGAGACCCATCTTCGCCTTGCCGATGTCGGTCAGGCCGCGGTCGAGCGCGCCGGTCGGGCAGGCGGCGGCGCAGGGGATGTCGTCGCACATCTCGCACGGGATCTTGCGCGCCTCGAAGTAGGGCGTGCCGGTGGCCACGCCGTCGCCCAGTTCGGCGAGCTTCAGCGTGTCGTACGGACAATCGCGCACGCACAGGCCGCAGCGCACGCAGGCGGCGAGGAAGTCGGCCTCTGCCAGCGCCCCCGGTGGCCGGATGGCTGTCGCCGGCAGCGCCGACGCCTGCCGCGCGTACAGGCCGGCACCGAGCGCCAGCAAGCCCGCGCCGCCAGCGACACCGGCCGCATCCTTGAGGAAGCGGCGGCGCGAGGCGGGCGTCGCAACCGGCTGCACGCCGGCCCGGCTTGATGTGTCCTGGTCGCTCATGATCCGTATTCCGGCGCGGCATGCGGGGCGGGGTGCGTGGCACGCTGTCGCATCGCCAGCCGTCCGGCAGCGGATCGGCCGATGATGCGACGCCACGCCGGACGGACGGCGGCCCGACGCGCTTCGTCCGCCCCGCGGCTCATGCCTTCTCGTGTCCTCAGACCTTGGTCACCTTCACCGCACACTTCTTGTAGTCGGTTTCCTTCGAGATCGGGCAGGTGGCGTCCAGCGTGAGCTTGTTCACCAGTCGACCCTCGTCGAAGAAGGGCACGAAGATCAGGCCGACCGGCGGCTTGTTGCGGCCGCGAGTCTCGAGCCGGGCGACGATCTCGCCCCGCCGCGAGACGACCTTCACCGTCATGCCGCGCTGCAGGCCGCGCTTGGTGGCATCGTCCGGATGCATGAAGACCTGCGCTTCAGGCACCGCCTTGTGCAGCTCGGGCACGCGGCGCGTCATCGAGCCGGTGTGCCAGTGCTCCAGCACGCGGCCGGTACACAGCCACATGTCGAACTCGGCGTCGGGCTTCTCCGGCGGATCCTGATAGGGCAGCGCGAACACCACCGCCTTGTTGTCCTTGTGACCGTAGAACTTCACCCCTTCGCCGGTCTTCACGTACGGGTCGTAACCCTCGCGGAAGCGCCACAGCGTTTCCTTGCCTTCCACCACCGGCCAGCGCAGGCCGCGCGCCTTGTGGTACATGTCGAAGTCGGCGAGGTCGTGGCCGTGGCCGCGGCCGAACATCGCATATTCCTCGAACAGGCCTTTCTGCAGGTAATAGCCCAGGGCCTTCGACTCATCGTTCATGTAGCCCTTGATGGCATGGCCGTTGGCCTTGTCGACGTCGGTGAGCGGATACCTGTTCACCTGGCCGTTGGCATAGAGGATGTCGTACAGGGTCTTGCCCTTGTACTCGGGCTTCTTGGCGATCAGCTCGGCCGGCCACACTTCCTCGACCTTGAAGCGCTTGGCGAACTCGATGTACTGCCACAGGTCGGACTTCGCCTCGCCCGGCGCCGACACCTGCTGGCGCCAGAACTGGGTGCGGCGCTCGGCGTTGCCGAAGGCGCCTTCCTTCTCGGTCCACATCGCGCTCGGCAGGATCAGGTCGGCCGACAGCGCCGACACCGTCGGGTACACGTCCGACACGACGACGAAGGCCTCGGGATTGCGCCAGCCCGGGTAGATCTCGTCATTGACGTTGGGACCCGCCTGCATGTTGTTGGTGGTCGTGGTCCAGTAGCACTTGATCTTGCCGTCCTTCAGCGCTCGGCTCTGCGCCACCGCGTGCAGGCCGATCTTGGCCGGGATGGTGCCGTCGGGCAGCTTCCAGATCTCTTCCGTGTGGGCGCGGTGCACCGGGTTGGTGACCACCATGTCCGCCGGCAGGCGGTGGGCGAAGGTGCCGACCTCGCGCGCCGTGCCGCAGGCGGAGGGCTGACCGGTGAGCGAGAAGGGGCTGTTGCCGGGCTCGCTGATCTTGCCCACCAGCAGGTGGACGTTGTAGATCATGTTGTTCACCCAGGTGCCGCGGGTGTGCTGATTGAAGCCCATCGTCCAGAACGACACCACCTTGCGGTTGGGGTCGGCATAGACTTCGGCCAGGCGCTTGAGCTTGTCCACCGGCACGCCCGACAGCTTGGAGGTGTGCTCGACGGTATAGGTGGAGACGAACTTGGCGAACTCGTCGAAGCTGATGTCCTTGGCCGCGCCGGTGTCGCCCTTGGGCTTGCCCTCCGCGTCGGGATAGCCGTTGCTGGTGGCCTTGGCCTCCAGCACGTGGTTGGGACGCAGCCCGAAACCGATGTCGGTCTCGCCCATCTTGAACTTCACGTTGCGATTGACGAAGGCGGTGTTGACCCGCTTGGTCTGGATGATGTGGTTGCAGATGTAGTTCAGGATCGCCAGATCGGTCTGCGGCACGAAGATCATCGGGTTGTCGGCGAGCTCGTACGAGCGGTGCTCGAAGGTCGACAGCACGTGCACTTCCGTGCCTTCCTTGGACAGACGGCGGTCGGTGATGCGGCTCCACAGGATGGGGTGCATCTCGGCCATGTTCGAGCCCCACAGCACGAAGGTGTCGGTGTTCTCGATGTCGTCGTAGCAGCCCATCGGCTCGTCGATGCCGAAAGTGCGCATGAAGCCCGCCACTGCAGAGGCCATGCAGTGGCGCGCGTTGGGGTCGAGGTTGTTGGTGCGGAAGCCTGCCTTGTACAGCTTGGAGGCGGCATAGCCCTCCCAGATGGTCCATTGACCGGAGCCGAACATCGCGATCGAATCGGGCCCGCCGGCCTTGATCGCGGCCTTCCATTTCTCGGCCATGATGTCGAAGGCCTGGTTCCAGGTGATGGGCGTGAACTCGCCGTTCTTGTCGTACTTGCCGTTCTTCATGCGCAGCAGCGGCTTGGTGAGCCGGTCCTCGCCGTACATGATCTTGGACAGGAAGTAACCCTTGATGCAGTTCAGACCGCGGTTCACCGGGGAGTCCGGGTCGCCCTGGGTGGCCACCACGCGGCCGTTCTGCACACCCACCAGCACCGAACAGCCGGTGCCGCAGAAGCGACAGGCTGCCTTGTCCCAGCGCACCTTGGTGCCCTCCGGGCTCTTGGTCTGCGCCTCGGCGACCACGGGGATGCCGATGCCGGCGGTCGCTGCCGCGGCGGCGATCGCGTTGGTCTTGATGAATTCGCGTCGATCCATGGTCATGTCATGCCTCCAGAGTTTCGAGACCTTCGTCGGTGTATTCATAGGCGAGCGTCACGCCGTGGACTTTCGGCGTCATATTTACGGCCAGGATGGAGTCGGTGACCGACCAGCCGGCACCGTCTTCGACGGTGACGATGATCTTGCCGGTCTCGATCGACGCGCCATGCAGTTCGCAACCCGGGATCTTGCCCAGGCTCGACTTGACTTCGGGGAAATCGGCGGGCATCGCCCGCACGACCAGACTTGCGATCTTCATTGCTTGACCTCCGTGGCGGCGTTCGTTGCATCTTCATTTATAGACTGCAGCGTGATCGCGCGTGCCGGACAAGGCGCAAGGCAGGCGCCACAGCCGTTGCAGGCATCGGTCTCGAGCGCCGGCAGCGCGACACCGCCGAGGCGCGGCCGGAAGCGGATCGCCGCGGTCGGACAGGCCTCGCCGCAGATCCGGCACTCGACGCCGTGTGCCGCCAGGCAGGTGTCGGCGATGCGCGCCCGCAGCGTCCACGGCGGATCGTCGGCATGCTCGCGGTGCAGTGCGCGCGGTTCGCAGCGACTCACGCACTCGCCGCAGAAGGTGCATTCGCCGCGGGTGAAGTCGACGGCGGGAAAACCGCCGTCGGCGCGCACCAGGATGTGTGTCGGGCAATGGTCGATGCACGCGTTGCAGCGCGTGCATCGTGCGACGAAGTCGGCCTCGTCCCGCGCCCACGGCGGACGCTGGGCGGCGGTGACGGCATTCGCGCGTCCGCGCAGGAAACCACGGCGCGACATCGAGGCGGAGTCCACAACGTCCATCCAGATACTTGACAGCCCGGATTAAAAGCCATGCCACGGACCGGGCCATTGATCGCCATCAAGACTGCGCCTGCAGCAGGGCTTTTTTTGTCGTGGCGGAATCAGCCGCGCAGGTGCTCCACCGCCCACACGGCGGCCTCGACGCGCGAGCGCAACTCGAGCTTGCGCAGGATGTGCTTGACGTGCACCTTGACCGTGCCTTCGGCGATGTCGAGCTCGCGGCCGATCTGCTTGTTCGACAGCCCGCCGGCGAGCTTCTGCAGGATCCGCATCTCCTGCTCGGTCAGCCCCGCCGCCGCCGCGGTGTGCGGCCGGTTGTCGCCGCGCAGGGCCGCCGCGAGCAAGTGCGTGAGCTGCTCCGAGACGACGATGCGGCCGGCCGCGGCGTCGCGCAGCGCGACCATCATCGCCTCGGGCTCCATGTCCTTGAGCAGGTAGCCGTCGGCGCCGGCCTGCAGCGCCGCGACCAGATCGGCGGCGCGGTCGGACACGGTGATCATGACCACACGGGTGTCGCATTGCGCGGCCCGCAAGCCGCGCAGCACGTCGATGCCGCCCATGTCGCGCATGTTGAGGTCGAGCAGCATCAGGTCGGGCTGCAATTGGCGCGCCAGCGCCAGCCCCTCGGCACCGCCGGCCGCCTCACCCACCAGGCTGAAGGCCGGAATCATCTGCAACAACTGTGCGAGCCCCTTGCGGAACAGGGGGTGGTCGTCGACGATCAGGACGCGCTGGCGCTCGTTCATCGCACGGAGTTCTCCAGGCCGGGGGCAGGGGGTGCCTCCGTCTGCCGGCGATGGCCGGCGACGAAGCGCAGGCTGACCCGCGTACCGCCCTGGGGCCGCGGCCCGATCTCCAGCGTGCCGCCGAGGCCGCGCGCACGCTCGCGCATGATGGCCAGCCCATGGTGCTGCCAGGGGTCGACCGGCGGTTGGCCGAGGCCGACGCCGTCGTCGTCGATGGTCACGTTGACCTCCTCGCCGTCGGCGCACGACAGACTCACCGATGCCCGATGCGCGCTGGCGTGGCGCACCATGTTGGACAGGGCCTCGCGCACGATCTGCAGCACGTGCACCTCCTGGTTCGGGCTCAGCGCACAGTCGGCAAGCCGGGTGCTCAATTCGACCTGCACGCCGCCGCGAGCGGCGTGGTCCTGCACCGCCTCGCGCAGCAGGGTGGGAAAGTCGCCCGACAGTTCCAGGCGGAAGGACACCAGCAGCTCGCGCAACTGGCGATAGGCGGCGCTGATGCCTTCGCGCAGGTCCGCCAACACCACCGCCGCCTCGGTCGTGCGCGCGGGATCGCGCAGCAGCGGCTGCAGCAGGCTGATCTGGATCTTCATATACGAGAGCGCCTGCGCCAGCGAGTCGTGCAGTTCACGCGCGATCACCGAGCGCTCTTCCTGCAGGGCGAGCAGGCGTTCCTGCTCGCCGCGCCGCGCGGCGCCGAGGGCCATGCCGATGTGGCGCGTGAGCGCCTCGACGAGCTGGAACTGCCAATCCTCGAGGCGCGCCCCCGAAGGCAGCGCGAGGCGCAGCATGCCGTAATGGTGCTCGCGATCACGCAGCGGAATGCGCAGCAGTTCGGCATCGCGTGCCGGCGGATCGTGGCGCAGCGAGCGTGCCGCGCGGCAGGCGCCGCAGGCGGCGTCGCCCGCGGCCTGTCGGTCGGGACAGTGGCCGAGGGTGGACGCGATCACCGCTGCCGGCCCATCGTGGCGTGGCTCGATGCACACGAAGCTGCCTGCAAGGCCGGCGATCTGATCGATGTCCCGCAGTGTCGCCTCGTAAGCCTCGGGCGCCGTCGGTGTCTGGTACAAGCGCGCGATGGCGTGGTAGAGCAGTTCCAGCGAGCGGTTGGAGCGCTGCAGCTCGGCAGTCTTCTCCGCCACGCGCTGTTCCAGCGTCTGGTACTGGCGCGACATCTCGTTGGCCATCAGGTTGAAGGTGGCGCCGACGCGGCCGAGCTCGTCGTGGCCGACGTGCGTGACGCGGGCGGAGAAATCGCCGCGCGCGATCTCTCGTGCCGCACGCAACAGATCCATCAGTGGACGATGCACCGAGCGGTGCAGCAGCAGCAGGGCCAGCGCGATGACCGCCAGGATGGCAGCGATGGCGACGGCGAGGATCTGTCTCAGGTCGGCGATGCGCGCCTCGGTGTCCTGCTCGAGCACGGTCACCAGCGTGTCGAGCTGCTCGACGAAGCGATCGATCTCGACCAGCAGCCGCTCGACACTGCCCTGCGCCACCAGTGCCTCCTCGCGCGCGGTCGCTTCGAGCATGGGACGCAGCGTGTTGCGCCAGGTGGCATCGACGCCGCGGTAGGTGGCGCCGAACAGGCCACCGGGGTCGCGGTCGAGCGCACGCAGCAGCGCGGGGTGGGCAAGGCTGCGCTCGAAGTCGTCGATCGCCGTGCGCACGCGTTCGCCGGGCAGGCTGTGGCTCAAGGCATCGGTGGCGACCAGCGCGGCGACGCGATGGGTAAGGCGCCGCAGGCTGCCGGCGACGTTGATGGCGCTCGCGCCCCCCTGCATGCCTTCGGCGACGAGGACCGAGGCACTCATGCCGGCGAGGCCGATCAGCGCCAGCGCCATCAGCGCCAGCGCCACCACCAGCAGAATCGAATGCCTGACGAGCCAGCGCGGCAGCGTCACCTCATGCCCCTCCTCGCGTCGAACCGCGGGCGCCGGATCGCCCCGCCTGGCGCATGCATGTCAGATACCTCCTTGGAGGTATGGTATGCCTCGAATGCTCCGGGCCGATGCGTTGGACATGGAAGACATCGCATCTAGACTTCAGGGCGTGGCCACGCCGTGCTGGTCATCGTCGAGGAGTGACGGAAATGCACTACGAAATTCCCGCACCGTCTATCCCCCAGTTGCAACGCATTCCGCCCTTCGACCTCCTTGCCGATGGCGCGCTGGGTCGAATGATCTCCTGTTCGAAGCTGATCCGTGCCGAGCGCAGCGAGATTCTCGCACAGGCACAGGACACCGCCACCGGCGTGCACGTGGTTCTGGATGGCGAGGTCCGTTGCGTACTGCTGTCCCCATCCGGCAATGAGAAACTGCTGCGGCTGGTGGGCGCCGGCGACCTCTACGGCGAGGAGGCGGCGCTGCTCGGCCGCCCCTACATGGCCACCATCCAGGCGCAGCGCCAGACGCGCTTGCTGGTCGTGCCGGTGGCGGCATTCCGCCTGGCGATGGCCGAGAATGCGGCCTTCGCCCAGGCGATCACCGCGCGCCTGGCCGCGGCCGCCTACGAACTGATGGCGCACCTGCAACTGTGCGTGCAGCTCAACAGCACGCAGCGGGTGGCGCAATACCTCGCCCAACTCGCCCCGGAAGACGCAGAACGGTGGGAGATCCACCTGTCGAGCGACAAGCAGACCATCGCCGCCCAGCTCAACCTGACGCCTGAAACCTTTTCGCGCGTGCTGTCGCGCTTCGTGCGCGACGGCCTGATCCGCACCGAGGGCCGGCGCCGGGTCGTGCTCGACAAGCTGTCGCAGTTGCGCATCTGCGCCGCGCAGTAGCGGCGCCAGGGGCCGGAACGGCCACCGCCGCTATCGCTTCAGCGCGAGACCGGCTCCACCGCCGCCAGATGCGCCGGCACGGCCAGCCAGCGGCTCAGCATCCGCCAGGTGTCGACATCGAAGCGGCGCTCGGCACCGGCATGCAGCGCCTGCAGTTCGTCGCGCCGGTCCACACTGCCGAGGTGGCACCAGCGATCGAGCAGATGGAAGGCCTCGCGGCCGCTCGGAGCGTGGCGCTCGGCCACGACCACCGATCCCGGCCACGGCCACGGCTTGATGCGCACCGAAGCGAGCGCCCCTGCCAGCCGTGCGTCGTGTTCGGCAGGGGATTCGCGCCCGGCGCACACGCCGGCGCAGCGCTTCGCGACGTGGGCCGAACACGCGCCGCTGGTGCCCGGCTCCAGGCCGAGCCGACGCGGGCACAAGCGATACAGCAGGGCGAGCTCGCGCAGCAGGTTGTCGGCCTCATGGCGGTTGCGAAAGGCTCCATGCAGGTCGTGCCAGGTCAGCGGATCGGTACCGGCGATCGGCACCCGCTCGTAGATCGGTGCGCGCTTGCGGTGGGGGATCAGCCGCAGCGCGAAGGCGGCCTCCGCGCCTTCGGGCACGCGGTTGCCCGACGGTCGCAGCCGCTTCAACAGTTCGGCCTCGAGCAGCAGCGCCCCCAGTTCGCCCGCGGTCTCGATCCAGTCGACGCGACGCACCTGGCGG
>SHNC01000250.1 GCA_004295105.1 Betaproteobacteria bacterium
CGGTGCCGTTGCCGTGATGTACTTCGAAATCGACGATGGCGACGCGCTCGAGTCCGTGAACCTCGGTCGCGTGACGCGCGGCGACCGCGACATTGTTGATGAAGCAGAAGCCCATCGCCTTGGCCCGTTCGGCGTGGTGTCCGGGCGGGCGGACGGCGCAGAAGGCATTCTCGATCTCGCCCTTCATCACCAGGTCGGTGGCCAGCACGCCGGCGCCGGCCGAACGCAGCGCCGCCTTCATCGTATTCGGGTTCATCGCGGTGTCCGGATCGAGGTGGCGTATGCCGTGCTCCGGGACGTTGGCCAGCAGCTCTTCGAGGTAGCCTGGCGGATGGGCGCGGCCGATCTGTTCGGCGGTGGCGACCGGCGCGTCGTAGAAGGACAGATAAAGGTCGAGCCCGGCGGCGATGAGTCTAGCGTTGATCGCGGCAAGCCGGTCCGGGCATTCTGGATGGAACTTGCCCATGTCGTGCAGCCAGCACTCCCGATGCGTGATGAACGCCGTCGTCGTCATGCGTCTCCCTCTCCTGTCCCGATTCGAACCGCGCGGTGCGGCACTTCGCCCCATCACCCGGGAACGTCGCGCTCCGGGGCATGTCGATGGGGCGGTGGCACCCTGTTTGTGCTCTATTATCACCGCTTCAACACCAATTTCACAGTGCGTCGCGTCATGCCCGATCGTCATGCAGACCGCCTCCTGGAGGCCGCGGCCCGGATCATTCTCGGCAAGGAACGCGAACTGCGCCTCGCCTTCGCCTGCCTGATCGCGCGCGGGCATCTGCTGGTCGAGGACCTTCCCGGCGTGGGCAAGACCACGCTCGCTCACGTCTTCGCCCGGCTGCTGGGCTTGCAGTTCCAGCGCATCCAGTTCACCAGCGACCTGCTGCCCGCGGACATCGTCGGGGTATCGGTGTTCGATCGCGAGACGAGCCTCTTCCGCTTTCACCCGGGGCCGTTGTTCGCACAACTGATCCTCGCCGACGAGATCAACCGCGCCACGCCGAAGACGCAGAGCGCGCTGCTTGAGGCGATGGAGGAGCGCCAGGTGACCGCCGACGGACGGACCCTGACGCTGCCGACACCGTTCTTCGTCATCGCCACGCAGAACCCGGCGAACCAGATCGGCACCTTCCCGCTGCCCGAGAGCCAGCTCGACCGCTTCCTGATGCGCATTCACCTCGGCTATCCGGGAAGGGCGGCCGAACGTGCCCTGCTGATGGGCGAGGACCGCCGCCGCCTGCTCGAACGGCAGAACCCGGTCCTGTCGATCGACGAACTTCGTGCCCTGCAGCATGCAGCGCAGGACGTCACGGTGGCCGACGCGCTGATCGACTACGTGCAGGCGCTGCTCGCGGCGACCCGCGCCGACACTGCGCTCGCCGCTGGCCTCAGCCCGCGCGCCGGCCTCGCGCTGATCGCGGCGGCGCGGGCCTGGGCGCTGATCGAAGGCCGCGACCACGTGCTGCCCGAAGACGTGCAGACGGTCTTCCCGCACGTGGCCGGACACCGTCTGCACCTGGCCGGAGACGCGCGCGGCCTGCCGCCAGCCTCGCTGCAGCGCCTGCTGCAATCGGTCGCCCTGCGCTGATGGCGTTCGCGCCGCTGTCCCTCGCGAAGTCGCAGGTGGAGGCACTGCGCACGTCCGTCCGCCACGCGCTGGAACGATGGCTGTTCCGCGTCGGCAGGCCCGACCCCGCGCCGATCCGTCTGCATCAGCGACGCATCTACGTGTTGCCCACCACTGCAGGATTCGGTCTCGCAGCCGCCCTGCTGGCCATGCTGATCGCGTCGATCAACTACAGCCTCGGTCTCGGTTTCGCACTCACCTTCCTGATTGCCGGCGTAGCGGTGGCCAGCATCGTCCACGCCTTCCGCAACCTGGTCGGCCTGTCGGTGCGGCCGGGGCGCTGCCCCCCGGTGTTCTGTGGCGGCGATGCGCGCTTCGTGTTCCTCATCACCAACCCGCGTCGTTCGCGGCGCGCGGCATTGCGTCTGCGGGCCCACGGCCGCCACACCGATTTCGACCTGGATGCGGCCGACATCGCGACCGTCGAACTCGCCTGTCCCACCTCGCGCCGCGGTCCCCTTGCCGTGGGCCGCACGATCCTTGAGACGTGCTGGCCGCTGGGGCTGATCCGCGCCTGGAGTGTCTTCGTTCCCGACCTGGGCTGTATCGTCTATCCGCAACCGGAAGCGGAGCCTCCACCGCTTCCGGTCGCCGCTTCGACGAGTGGCGGCGGACGCCGCGAGCACGGCGAAGGGGACGACGATTTCTCCGGCCTGCGCCCGCACCGCGACAGCGACTCGCCGCGACACGTCGCCTGGAAGGCCGTGGCCCGCGGCGGTCCGATGCTCACCAAGCAATACGCCGGGCTGGGGGGTGGCGATGCGCTGCTGGACTGGGCCGAGCTGCCGCCGGCGCTCGACGACGAAGCACGCCTGTCGCGGCTGACGGCCTGGATCCTGGCGGCCGAGCGTGCGGGACGGCGCTATGCCTTGCGCCTGCCGGGCACCGACATCGCCGCGGCGCAGGGCGAGGTCCATCAGCATCGATGCCTGCAGGCGCTGGCCCTGCATCGCCTTGCAGGGCCAGCGCAGGATGTTCGCTGAACGCGTGCGACGCGCAGGCGAGCCGCCCCTCTCCCCGGGCACGTTGCCGGCGCCCTCGCTCACGCCCGGTCAGGGGCTGTGGCTGCTGGCTGCAGCCGCAGTCACGCTCGCCCCCCACACCGCCTACTTTCCGCCGTGGCTCAGTGGCCTTTGCACCCTGCTGCTGGGCTGGCGCGCATGGCTGTCATGGCAGCGACAACCGCCGCCGCACCGCCTGCTGCTGCTCGCGCTCACTCTGGCGAGCGCCGTGGGCGTGCGGTACGCGTTCGGCCATTTCTTCGGCAAGGATCCCGGCGTCGCCCTCCTCGCCCTGCTGCTGTGTCTGAAGCTTCTCGAGATCCGCAGGGCGCGCGACATCCGCTCGGCGGTGCTGCTGTGCTTCTTCATGCAGTTGGCGATCTTCTTCGAAGATCAGTCGCTTCCCGTTGCTGCCCTCGCCGTGTGCGGCACCTGGCTCGCCATCGTCGCCCTGCTAGCCCTCGCCGACCCCAATGCCGGGCATCGCGCCCAGTTGCGCACCGGCGCATTGCTGCTGGGACACGGCATGCCGTTCATGCTGATGCTGTTCCTGCTCTTTCCGCGTGTCCAGGGTCCGCTCTGGGGCCTGCCGGCGGACGCGGCGAGCGCCCGCTCGGGCCTGTCCGATACGATGAGTCCGGGTTCGATCAGCGATCTCGGCGAATCGCCCGAGATCGCCTTTCGTGCGGAGTTCACCGGCCCCCTTCCCGAACCGGCAGCGCGCTACTGGCGCGGGCCGGTGCTAACCCAGTTCGATGGCCGAACCTGGCGCACCAGCAGCAGCCCGGAGTCGGCCACGCCGTCATACACGCCTGCCGGGCGTCGATTCGACTACCGCATGACACTCGAGCCTCACAACCAGCGCTGGCTGCTGGCCCTCGACTTTCCAGGGCCGGCCGCGGCCGCGCTGCGCTTTTCGAGCGCCAACCAGGCCCTGCTGCCGCGCGCGCTGCAGAGTCGCAGCCGCTTCGAACTCAGCGCTTGGCCCGACACCCCGACGGGCTTGCACGAATCCACCGTCGTGCTCGCCGCCGCACTGACGCTGCCCGATGGCTACAATCCGCGCAGCCGCGAACTGGCCGCACGGCTGACCGCCGGTGGAGGTTCGGATGCCGCGGTGCTCGAACGCGTGATCGCTCACCTGCGTGGCAGCGACCTGACTTACACGTTGCGTCCTCCGCTGCTGGGTCGGCATTCGGTGGACGAATTCCTGTTCGACGTGCGGCGTGGCTTCTGCGAACACTTCGCCTCGGCATTCACCGTGCTGATGCGAGCCGCCGGCGTACCCGCGCGCGTCGTTGCCGGTTATCAGGGTGGCGAAGTGAATCCGATCGACGGCAATCTCGTCGTCCGCCAGTCGGACGCGCACGCCTGGACGGAGGTCTGGCTCGCCGGACGCGGCTGGGTCCGCGTCGACCCCACCGCGCTCGCCGCACCGCAGCGCATCGCCGCCGGCCTTGCCGCCGCGCTGCCGGAAGGCGAAGCACTGCCACTGATGATGCGCCAGGATCTGGGCTGGCTGCGCGACCTGCGCCATCGCTGGGATGCGCTGTCGAATGCCTGGAACCAGCGCGTTCTTGGCTACAATCCGGACAGGCAGCGCGAGTTGCTGGCGCGCCTGGGCTTTGCACGGACGGACTGGACGATGCTCGTCGGACTCCTGTCGGGCATTACCGTCGCCCTGCTCGGCGCCCTGCTGGCGTGGGCCTCGTGGCAGCGACGCGCGCGCGACCCGCTTGAGCGAAATTGGCAGGCCTTCTGCAGCCGCATGGCTCGTGCGGGACATCCGCGGGCACCCTGGGAAGGCCCAATGGACTATGGCTTGCGGCTTGCCGCCGCCCTGCCGCAGCAGGCCGACGCGCTGCTGGAGATCACCACCACCTACGCCCGGCTGCGCTACGGAGCGGCTCGCGAGCGCGCCGACATCCGCGCCCTGAAACGACAGATGGACGAACTCGAACTGCGATGAACATGACACTACGCGCCCGCATTGCCGCGCTGGCCATCGCCGCGACGCTGCCCGGCAGCGCCGGCGCTTCGTTCACGGAGCGCAACGACGCGCAAGCCTTCGTGCGCGACATGGTGGAGCGGCACGGCTTCGACGCCAACAGCGTGACGGCCACCCTCGCCCTCGCCCAGCACGAGCCACAGGTCATCCGCCTCATTTCGCCGCCTGCGCGACCTGGCGTGCGCTCGTGGCAGAAGTACCGTGCGCGCTTTCTGGACCGGCTGCGCATCGACGGCGGACTCGCCTTCTGGGCCGAGAACGAGGCCGATCTGCAACGTGCTTCGGACCAGTACGGCGTGCCGATCGAGATCATCGTCGCCATCATCGGCGTGGAAACGGTCTATGGCCGCAACACCGGCAGCTTCGAGACCCTGTCGGCCCTGGCGACACTCGCCTTCGACTATCCTCCGCGCGCGCCCCTTTTCCGCCGCGAACTCGAGGCCCTGTTGCTGCTCGCGCGCGATCAGGGGCGCGAGCCGCAGAGCTATCACGGATCCTACGCCGGCGCCTTGGGCTATCCGCAGTTCCTGCCCAGCAGCGTACGCAGCTTCGGTGTCGATTTCGATGGTGACGGCCACATCGATTTCGACGCCGGGCCGGCCGACGCGATCGGTAGCGTGGCCAACTACCTGCGCGTGCACGGCTGGCGGACCGGCGAGCCGGTCGCCGAGCGCGCCCGCTTCGCCGGCGTCGTGGATGCAGCGCCGCTGGTAGCCGCCGGCATCGAGCCGACGCTGGAGCCGGCGTTGCTCGCCGAGGCCGGGGTGACCACGCTGCTCGGCGCTGCGCCGGCGGCCACAGCCACCTTGGTCGATCTCGAGACACCCGGCACGACCACTGAATACTGGCTCGGTTATCGCAACTTCTACGTGATCACGCGCTACAACCGCAGCAGCTTCTACGCGATGTCCGTGTTCGAACTGGCCGAAGCCCTGCGCGCACGGCGCGCGACCCAACTCGCTCAGCAGATCGAAAATCCGCAGTGACGGTCGTCCGCGCGCACGTGCGGCGGCGGAAGTGATACGGGTCAAGGCGGCGCGTCGGAAGGCTGCCGACAATCACGGCGTCGGGGAAGGAGGCGCCATGATCATCAGCTCGCTGTTCGATTCGTTGCCGCAACTTGGCGAACACGGCATGCCGTCGCCGGCCCTGGGGATGGCGCTCGCGCTCGGCCTCGACCCCACGGCGGATCTGCGGCCGACACGCGTCGGCCTGCGCGACATTGCCGCGTCGCTGCGCGAGGGCCATGCAATGTTCCGCGCCACCGCACCGCTCAGCGTGGCCTGCGCCGCCATCTTCGCCGCGACGGGCGCCATCCTGTTTCTGGTGCTCGAGCTGCTGTCGATCGCGCCGCTCAGTGTGTCGCTCGCGGGGGGGTTCGTGCTGTTCGGCCCGGCCCTGCTGGCGGGCTTCTTCGCCGTCGCCGACCGCCATGCCGGCGGACACAGGCCGACCTTTGGCGACGTCTGGCGCGGTTTTCGCGCCTTGCCGCGCGGCGGCTGGGTCGTCTCCTTCGTCTGCGCGCTGCTGCTGCTGATCTGGCTGACCGACGCCGGCACGCTGTACGGGTTCATGGTCGGCCAGGCACCACAGGGTTTCGGCGAACTGGCACGCGCCGACGCGACGGTGATGAACTTTCTCGCCTTCAGTTCGCTGATGGGCGCCGGACTCGCCTTCATCCTGTTCTGCGTGTCGGCCTTTTCCATCCCGCTGATCCACGACCGGCGCGCGAACCTGGTATCCGGGGTCGTGGCCAGCGTTCGTGCGGTGTTCGGTCGCTTCCCGGTGATGATCTGCTGGGCACTGCTGCTCGCCATCGTGATGCTGCTGAGCGCGTGGCTGCTGCCACTGCTCCTTTATGCACTGCCGATGATGGCCTACACGAGTCGCGCGTTCTATCGGCGGGTGTTCCCGCCCGCGTGAAGCTCCGCCCGCCGGCGGCAAGCTCAGAGCAGGGCGTCGCGGCTGATGCCGCGGCGCTTGAGGATGCGGCGCAACTGGCTGAGCGCCTCGAGCTGGATCTGGCGCACCCGCTCGCGAGTGAGTTCCAGGCGCAAGGCCAGTTCCTCCAGCGTCAGCAGCTCGCATTCGTCGATGCCGTAGCGGTGCAGGATGACCATGCGCTGCTTGTCGCTGAGCATGGTGATCCATTCGTGCACGAGGTGCTCGACTTCCGACGAGTGGATCTGCAGGTCTGGCGTCTCGACGTGTTCATCGGCGAGTGATTCTCCGATCGACAGGGTCGGATCGATGTCGAGAGGCGCATCCAGCGAGGCGGTGTGTTCGCTGAGCGCCAGGACGGCACGCACCTCGTCCACCGACTTGTTCAGCCGCCGCGCGATGTCCTCCAGCGTGGATTCGCCGTTCGAGGTGGCTTCCAGCGAGCGCTGCGCGCGCAGCACCTGATTCAGCTCCTTCACCACATGAACGGGCAACCGGATGGTGCGCGACTGGTTCATGATCGCGCGCTCGATGTTCTGGCGGATCCACCACGTGGCGTAGGTGGAGAAACGAAAACCGCGCTCCGGGTCGAACTTGTCGAGCGCATGCATCAGCCCGAGGTTACCCTCCTCGACCAGGTCGAGCAGCGGAATGCCACGGTTGAGATAATGCTTGGCGATGTTGACGACCAGCCTCAGGTTGCGCTCGATCATCGTCTGGCGCGAAGCGAAATCACCGCTTCGCACCAGCCTCGCGAGCCGCAGTTCCTCGTCGGCGGTCAGCAGCGGATTGGCGCCGATTTCATTGAGGTAGAGCTGGGTGACGTCGCTGAGAAAGTCGTTCTCGGCGGCCGGGCCCTGCTGGCTGGCGAACACTTCCACCTCCAGCGGAAGATCCGGCTCCTGACTCTCGAGATCGTCCAGCTCGACCGGTTCTTCCATCCGCTCCTCCTTCAGCGCGCCGGGAGATACTTCATGGGGTCGACCGCCTTGCCCTGTTTCCGGATCTCGAAATGCAGCTTGGGGCGGTCCGCTTCGGTATTTCCAAGTTCGGCGATCTGCTGCCCCTTGGCGACGACGTCGTCCTCCTTCACGAGCAGCTTCTGGTTATGCGCGTAAACGGAGTTGTACTCCTGGTTATGCTTGATGACAACCAGCTTTCCGTAGCCGCGCAGGCCGCTGCCGGCATACACGACCTTGCCCGCCGCCGCCGCGTATACCGGATCTCCCGGGTTGCCCGCAATGTCGACACCCTTGTTGGTCGACTCGTTGAAACCCGCGATCGCCTTGCCCTTTGCCGGCCACAGCCAGTCCCCCGTACCCTGGGCCGGCCCGACGGTGTCGGCAGCAGGCGCCACGGGTGGCTGTGCCATGCCGTTCGGCCGCAACTTCGCCCATGCCTCGTCCGAATAAGGCTGACGACCGCCGAGCGGCGCCTGCTTGATGGGTACCGCGGCGCCATCGCTCGCACCGGGTGCGACCGGCGTCATGGTCACACCGCCGGGCGCAATGGGGATGGCCGTGGCCACTTCTCCACCGTCGCCGGCACCCGGAGGCGCAACGCGCAGGCTCTGCCCGACGTGGATCTGGTTCGGATCGGACAGGCCATTCCAGGCGACCAGATTGGGCACCGTCTGGCCGTACTGACGCGCGATCCCGAGCAGGGTATCGCCCGGACGCACAACGTGTAAGCCACCTGCAGCAACCTGCGGAGTCGCGGAGGGAGCCCCAGCACCATCACGCACCGGCGCCGTCACCCGCGACGCACAACCGGACAACACGACCGTCGCGACCACGAGGACGACTGCCACCTGCATTTGTTTCGAGTATCGATTGAAGTCTTTCATTCCGTACCAGCAAGCAGCGGGACGAAGCGCACCGCCTCGTGCCAGCTTTCCCTGAACATGTTTCCTTGTCGCTCGACGAGCAGCAGTCGCTGCTCGGCCGAGCCCACCGGGACGATCAGACGACCACCCGGCGCGAGTTGTTCCTTGAGCGTCTGCGGCAGACCGATCGCCGCCGCGGCGACGATGATGCTGTCGAAAGGCGCGGCCTCTGCCAGACCGAGGCTACCATCGGCAAGTTTCAGCCGTACGTTCGGCAGCCGCAAGGGGCGAAGATTCGCCCTCGCACGATCGAGCAGTGGACGGATCCGCTCCACGGCATAGACCTCGGTGGCAATCTGGGCCAGCACGGCAGCCTGATAACCGCAGCCGGCACCGACTTCGAGGGTCTTGCCGAGTTCGCGCCCGACGCGGAGCAGTTCGATCATCCGCGCCACGACGAAGGGTTGCGAGATCGTCTGCTGGAATCCGATGGGCAGCGGAGTGTCGTCGTAGGCGCTGTAGGCCAGCCCCTCCTCGACGAACTGGTGGCGCGGCACGGCCTGCATCGCGGCCAGGACACGCTCGTCGCGGATGCCCTGCCCACGCAGGCGCTCGACCATGCGCGCTCGTGCGCGCGCCGCCTGTCCGGCATCGGCAACGCGTATCGTCACAGCTTCAACCAGTCGCTGACCGGACCTATGAGACCGGTGTGAGTGAGATCGAGTTGCAATGGCGTCACCGACACATGGCCGTTCGCAACCGCGTGGAAATCGGTGCCTTCGCCGGCATCGGCCGCACCGCCTGCGGCCCCGACCCAATAGACCGTCTCGTTGCGGGGCGTGACGCTGCGCACCACCGGCTCGGCCTTGTGCCGCTTGCCCAGACGCGTGACCTTCACGTCGCCCAGCCGTTCGTACGGCAGGTCGGGTACATTGACGTTGAGCAGCACCGGCTGGCGCAGGGGCGCACGCATGAAGCGCTCGGCCAGGTCGCGCGCCACGCGGGCTGCAGCCGAAAAATCGGACGCGGACTTGCTCACCAGCGATACCGCAATCGACGGCACGCCCAGCAGAAAACCTTCGGTGGCCGCCGCGACAGTCCCGGAATACACGGTGTCGTCGCCCATGTTCGCGCCATGGTTGACGCCGGACACGACCATGTCGGGCAGATGATCGAGCATGCCGGTCACCGCCAGATGCACACAATCGGTCGGCGTGCCATTCACGAAATGGAAGCCATTGGCCGCACGCCGCAGCGAAAGTGGGCGGTCCAGTGTCAAGGAGTTGCTCGCCCCGCTGCGGTCGCGCTCCGGGGCAACGACCGTGACCTCGCCAAGCGTGCCCAAGGCCTCCGCCAGGGCTGCGATCCCGGGGGCGAAATAGCCGTCGTCGTTGCTGACCAGAATGCGCATCTCGAGTCCATGCAAAGCGTTGCCGAAGAACACGGACATGCTGTTCCGGCCAGCGCGAGGCGAAAATTCTAGCACAGGCTCGACACCTGTCCGGCGCACCTGCGGTCGAATGCACGAACCTCCCCGGTGACGCATCCGGGGTGCGCGGACTCGGTGACCACTCCTGAGCCCGTTCGCGCAAGCAGCACGTCGCGTGCGGCAAGACGAGGTTCTTGATGCCTCGTCGCGGCGAAAGGCCGCACCGGGCCACGGCAGGAAAATTTGCCTGGTCCGATTCGGATCAACTATATTTTTAGGAATATTCCACTCCCAAACCGACGCGGCCGGCGGAACAGTCCCGCATCAGGCGGACACCCCCCAACATGCCGCGGCCGCGGCCCTTCTCCCGGAATCATCCCTGATGGATCTCTCTGTGTGGCCGGACTGGCCATTGCGCCTTGGCGCCCTCTTCCACGTCGGGCTCGCGCTGGTTCTGACCGCGGTGGCCGGCGAAGCATGCCGGCGTGCAGGGCTGCCGCGAGTCAGTGGCTACGCGGCGGCGGGGCTGCTGCTCGGACCGCTGCTGCTGGGTTGGTTCGACGCTTCGGCGCTCGTCACGTATCGCGGCGTGCTCGACTTGTGCCTGGTACTTCTGCTGTTCGAACTCGGCATCCGTCTCGACCTGCGCTGGTTCGGCGCCAACCCGTGGGTGCTGGCGACGAGCCTTGCGGAAATCGCGTTCAGCTTCCTGCTGACCTTCTTCGCCCTGTGGGCGATCGGCAGCGGCACCGTCCTGGCTCTGGCCATCGCGGCGGTGGCGGTGGGCACCTCGCCCATCGTGGTGATGCGGGTCGCCACCGAACAGCGCGCCAGTGGCCAGCTCACCGACCGATTGCTCGCGCTGTGCGCGCTCAACGTGGCGGCCTCGGTGATCCTGCTCAAGCTGTTGGTGGGTGGGTTGCACGGCACCCATGGCGGCGGACTCGTCGCGCTGCTGCATCCGCTGTACCTGCTCGTCGGATCCATCATCGCTGGCGTGCTCATTGCAGCCGCCTACGCGGCTCTGCGCAAGATCGTGGATCCGGCGTCGGAACAGGGGTTGGTGGCCATCGTTGCCCTCATGCTCGTCGCAACGGCCGTATTGACCAGCTTGCGTCTGCCCGTTGTCCTTGCTCCGCTGATCGGCGGCGCGCTGATCAAGTGGTTCGATCCGCGCCCACATCTGTGGCCGACGCAGTTCGGCAGCGTGGGCGGCATCCTGGTGATCGTCGCCTTCATGCTCGCCGGCTCGATGTCGAGCATGGGTCAGATCGCTGCGGGCGCCGCGCTCGCAGGGGTGGCGATCCTCGCCCGTGGCCTCGGCAAGCTCGCTGGCGTACTGACGTTCGGTACGAGAAGCGGGCTTGACCGCCGCAAGAGCATCGCGCTCGGCGTCGCCCTGATGCCGCTGTCGGTGCTCGCGCTGCTCCAGGTGGAGGATGTCAGGCTGCTGTATCCCGAGTTCGGCGAACGGCTGCAGCCGGTCGTCCTCGGAATGACCCTGGTGCTCGGTCTGCTCGGCGCGATCGGGACGCGCTGGGCACTGGTCTACAGCCGTGAAGCCCGCACCGGAGACACGCCATGACCCTCGAAGCCTTTGCCCCCTCGCGCGCCCTGTCGATCGGCGTCGAACTCGAGCTGCAACTCGTCAGCACCCACGATTACGATCTGGTCCCGGTGGCGGAGGATCTGCTGCGCGCGCTGTCCGGCACGGAATTGCCGGGCGAGGTGAAGCCCGAGATGACGTGCTCGATGATCGAGCTGTCAACGGGCATCTGCGAGGACCACGACATGGTCCGTGCGCAGCTTGAATCCCTGCGCGATGCACTGGCCGCCGCGGCGCGCAAGCTGAACATCGGCATCTGCGGCGGTGGTACGCATGCCTTCCAGGACTGGGGTGAGCGCCGGATCTTCGATGGTCCGCGCTTTCACTACCTGTCCGACCTCTATGGCTACTTGGCCAAGCAGTTCACCGTCTTCGGCCAGCATGTGCACATCGGCTGCCCCGGCCCCGACATCGCGCTCTACCTGCTGCATGGCCTTTCGCGCTACATACCCCATCTGATCGCGCTGTCGGCTTCCTCGCCCTTCGTCCAGGGCCGGGACACCGGCTTCGAATCCGCGCGACTGAACTCGGTCTTTGCCTTCCCGCTGTCCGGCCGCGCCCCCTTCGTCGAGACCTGGAGCGAATTCGAGCGCTACTTCGGCAAGATGACCGACACCGGCGTGGTCAGCAGCATGAAGGATTTCTACTGGGACATCCGGCCCAAGCCCGAGTACGGCACGATCGAGATCCGCGTCATGGACACGCCGCTGACCGTGCAGCGAGCGGCCGCCGTCGCCGCCTACATTCAGACCCTGGCCCGCTACCTGATGATCGAGCGGCCGTTCCGCCTCGCCGAGGACGACTATCTCGTCTACACGTTCAATCGCTTCCAGGCCTGCCGCTTCGGTTACGCCGGCGTCTACGTGCACCCGGAAACCCACGACCACATCCCGATCGGCGACGAGATCGCCGCCAGCTTCGAGCGCATCGAGCAGCACGCCATCGAATTGGGCACCGACGCGGTGCTGGCGCAATTGCTGTCGGACGTCCGCGGCGGACGCAACGACGCGCGCTGGCTGCGCGAACGCCACGCGAGCGGCGCGCCACTGGCGGAAGTGGTCATGGCGCAGTGCGCGCGCTGGACGCAGGGAGGCGAGATGTGAGTCGCACGCCGCTGCGCGTCGGCCTGTCGGCCCGCCTGATGCACAGCCCGCCGGCCGAACTCGGCTTTCCGGGCAAGACCCTGCAGTACCTCGAGCAATCGATGGCGCACTGGATCATGTCCCACGGGGCACTCGCGCTGATGGTGCCCACGATCGGCGAACACCTCGGCCTGCGGCGGGCGCAGATTTCGGTGCGCGACTACGTATCGACGCTGGACGGCCTGGTATTGCAGGGCGGCGCCGACGTCAGCCCCACGACCTACCGCGAGGAACCGCTGCGTCCGGAATGGAGCGGCGACCGCGTCCGCGACCTCTACGAAATCGAACTGCTGTGGGAGTTCGTCATCCAGGGCAAACCGGTCCTCGGGGTGTGCCGCGGCGCCCAACTGATCAACGTCGCGTGCGGCGGAACCCTGTGGCAGGACATCGCCGAGTATGTGCCGGGCGCCGTCGCACACCGTGATGGGGACCTTTACGACAACCACCATCACGCCATCGAGTTCGTACCCGGCGGCCATCTGAGCGCGCTCTACCCGGACGTCGCCGGCGGCCGCGTGAACAGCATTCACCACCAGGCCGTGCGGGAGCTCGGGTCCGACCTGAAAGTAGAGGCGCGATCGGTCGGCGACGGTGTGATCGAGGCCATCCGCTGGCAAGGCTCGGGCTATCTTTTTGGTTGCCAATGGCACCCCGAGTTCCATGGGGGTGGTGGTGGCCTGCTGGACGGCAGTCCGATCATGGAGGACTTCCTCGAGGCCGCCGAGCGGGCGCGCGCATAGGGCACCTCGTCCGTCGGGTCTGCCCATGGCCTGGCCGACGCCGCTGCGACGTCACGCGAGATCTGCGATGCCGTCGCCGACGACCTCCGGTCTGCCACTTCGCCCAGCGATAGCGAGCGCCCTCGTGCTCCAGTCTGTCGGCAGGCAAGTGGAAGACAAAAAGGCCAACCTTTGCGGATTGGCCTTTTTGTCTGATTCTATTGGTCGGGGCGGCGGGATTCGAACTCGCGACCCCTTGCACCCCATGCAAGTGCGCTACCAGGCTGCGCTACGCCCCGACACAAGCCGCCATTATAGCAGGCTGATTCCGATTATCCAGTGCTTTCGAAGTCCGTCGATCAAGCTCTCAGCTCGACCAGCGCTTCGTGGATGTCGGAGCGCACCTCGGCCAGCAACGCCTTGCAACGATCGGCCTCGGCGACGTCTTCCTGATGCTGGATGGCCGCCTCGCCCAAGCGGTTGCGGGCACCGGAAATCGTGAAGCCCTCCTCGTAGAGCAGTTGCCGGATGCGTCTCACAAGCAGGACTTCATGGTGCTGGTAATAACGCCGGTTGCCGCGCCGCTTCACCGGCTTGAGCTGGGTGAACTCCTGCTCCCAGTAGCGCAGCACGTGCGGCTTTACGCCGCACAGATCGGCTACTTCGCCAATGGCGAAGTAGCGCTTTGCCGGGATCGGCGGCAACTGCGCCGAACTGATTTCAGGGCTGCTTGCTTGCATCGCTGAGTTGCTCCACTGCGGCCTTCAGCTTCTGACTGGCATGAAAGGTAACGACCCGCCGGGCGGTAATCGGAATCTCCTCACCTGTCTTGGGATTGCGTCCGGGACGCTGCGGCTTGTCGCGCAATTGGAAATTGCCGAAGCCGGACAGCTTGACGCTGTCGCCACGCTCCAGGGCAGTGCGGATTTCCTCGAAGAACCCCTCCACCATGTCCTTCGCTTCGCGCTTGTTCAATCCGACCTGCTCGAACAACAGGTCAGCCAGTTCTGCCTTCGTCAGGGTCACGTCATTCTCCCGATCCACGCAGGCGCGCACCGAGCACCAACTCGGCCTGGCGGACGAGGGCCGAAACTGCGTCATCGACTTCGGCGTCCTCGAGAGTGCGCTGAGTATCTTGCATCAACACCCTGAAAGCAAGGCTCTTCTTGTCCGTATCGATGCCCTTGCCATGGTAGACATCGAACAGATCGATCTCGCGCACGACCGCTGGTGCGGCCTCACGCAGCACCTCCAGGACGCGCGCCACGGTCACGTCGAGCGCGACCACCAAGGCGAGGTCCCGGGTCACCGCCGGCATCCGGGAGATCTCGGCGTAGGTCGGCAGCACCGCGTACAGCGCGGCGTCGAGCTGGATCTCGAACGCCACCGGCGCACTGCCCATGTCGTAGCGCTGGACCCACACAGGGTGAATTTCACCGATGATGCCGATGTTGTGGCCGTCGAGCCGCACGCTGGCTGCGCGCCCGGGATGCAGGGCCGGATGCGACAGACTCTCGAAGCTCAGGCGACGCGGTGCGAAAAGCGCCTCCAGGTCGCCCTTCACGTCGTAGAAATCGATCTGGCGCGATCGCTCGCCCCACTGCTCCGGCAGCGCCGGTCCGGCCGCCAGGCCAGCGACCATCAGCGACTGGTGGAAACCCGCCACGGGCTCGCCGTCTGCCTTGCGCTCGAAGCAGCGGCCGATCTCGAACACCCGCACGCGGTCCAACTGGCGCTTGCGGTTGGTCACCAGGTTCGCGGCAAGACCGGGAATCAGGCTCGAGCGCATCACGCTGAGCTGACTGGCGATTGGGTTGGCAAGGCGGATGAGGTTCTCGTTGGCGCAGAAGTCGCGCTCCCAGGCTTCCTCGACGAAGGCGAAATTGACCACCTCCTGGTAGCCGCGCGCCGCCAGCAGGTGGCGCACATCCCAAACCGGACGGCGGCTCTCGGCGCTGGGGAGCATCATCAGCGCGCCCTGCGGTGCCACCGCCGGGATGTTGTCGTAGCCGTGCAGGCGCGCAAGCTCCTCGATGAGGTCTTCCTCGATCTCGATGTCGAAACGGAACGACGGCGGCGTGACGAGGAGATCCTCGCCCTCGCGCACGACGGTCAGGTGCACCCGCTCGAGCAACGCCTGGATGCCGGTATCGTCGAGATGGATGCCGAGCAGCCGGCGCGCGCGTGCCGGACGCAGCCGAACCGCCGGCCGTGCCGGCAGATGATCGCGCGCGATCGCCTCCTCCACCGGCCCCGCGTCGCCGCCGCAGATGTCGAGGATGAGCCGGGTCGCCCGCTCCAGTGCCGTACGGGCGAGTTCGAAATCCACCCCGCGCTCGAAACGGTGCGACGCATCGGACGAGAAGCCGTAGGCGCGCGCACGGCCGGCAATCGCCGCCGGTGCGAAGAACGCACTCTCGAGGAACACCTCGGTGGTGTCGAGCGTGATGCCGCTTTCCTCGCCGCCCATGATGCCCGCCAGCGCAAGCGCACGCGCCTCGTCGGCGATCAACAGGGTGTCGGCCGCCGGCGTCACCGTCTGCTCGTTGAGCAGCAGCACATGTTCGCCTTCGCCCGGATAACGGACATGGATCGCACCGGACAGCCTGGTGTTGTCGAAGGCGTGCAGCGGCTGGCCCAGCTCCAGCATCACGTAGTTGGTGACGTCGACCAGCGCGCTGATGGCACGGATGCCGCTGCGCACGAGGCGGCGAACCATCCACTCGGGGGTAGGCGCCTTCGCATCAACACCGCGCAGGATACGGCCGCAGTAGCGCGGGCACGCGTCGGGGGCATCGAGGACGATGGCGCGACGCGCATCGATTGCGGGCTCCACCGGCTCGACCGCGTGAAGCTTCAGCGGACGGCCGGTAATCGCCGCCAGCTCGCGCGCGACACCGGTCAGGCTGAGACAATCGGCACGGTTGGGCGTGAGCTTGATGGTGAACAGCGTGTCGTCGAGACCGAGGTAGTCGCGGATGTCAGTGCCCACCGGTGCGTCGGCCGGCAGGGCATAGAGGCCACCGTGGTCTTCCGACAGGCCGAGTTCACGCGCGGAACACAGCATGCCGAAGGACTCTACACCGCGCAGCTTGGCCGCCTTGATCGCGAAATCACCCGGCAGGCGTGCACCCACCGTGGCGCACGGTACCTTCATGCCGGCCGCCGCGTTCGGCGCTCCGCAAACGATCTGCAGCAGCTCGCCGGTACCGGCGTCCACCTTGCACAACTTGAGCTTGTCGGCATTGGGATGCCTGTCGGCCTCCACGATCTGCGCGATGACGACGCCCGAAAAGGCCGGTGCAGCCGGATCCGCCTCTTCCACCTCGAGGCCGGCCATCGTCAGCAGATGGCCGAGTTCGGCGCTGTCGAGCTGCGGATCGACGAAGGTCCGCAGCCAGTGTTCGGAGAATTGCATGATTCGTATACCTGAATGGGCTTGCCTTGATGCGGATACCTGAGTGCGGGCGAGCGCGCGGTGTCAGCGGAACTGGCTCAGGAAGCGCAGATCCCCTTCGAAGAACAGGCGCAGGTCATTGACGCCATACCGGAGCATGGTGAGGCGGTCCGGCCCCATGCCGAAGGCGAAGCCGGTGTAGCGCTCAGGGTCGAAGCCGCCGAAGCGCAGCACGTTCGGATGGACCATGCCGCAGCCGGCGATCTCGAGCCAGCGCCCCTCGAGCGCGCCGCTCATGAAGGCGACGTCGATCTCCGCGCTGGGTTCGGTGAATGGGAAGAAGGACGGACGGAAGCGGACCTGCAGGTCCTCCGTCTCGAAGAACTTGCGCAGGAAGTCGGCGATGACACCTTTCAGATCGGCGAAGCTGACGCTCTCGCCCACCCACAGGCCTTCCACCTGATGGAACATCGGCGAATGCGTGGCATCGGAATCGACGCGATACACGCGACCGGGTGCGATCAGGCGCAGTTCGGGCATGTGCTCGCGACCGGCATGGCGGGCGACGTGATCCTGCATCGCGCGGATCTGCACCGGGCTGGTGTGGGTGCGCAACAGCACGTCGTTGTGCCCTTCGAGGTAGAAGGTGTCGTGCATCGACCGCGCCGGATGGTTCTCCGGCGTATTGAGCGCGGTGAAGTTGTGCCAGTCGGTCTCGATCTCCGGGCCATCGGCGACGATGAACCCGATCGAGCCGAAAAGCGCCTCGATACGCTCCAGCGTGCGGCTCACCGGGTGCAGGCCGCCCGGCACGCTTCCGCGCCCCGGCAGCGTCACGTCGAGTGCCTCGGCGGCCAGTTGGGCCAGCAGCGCGGCTTCGCGCAGTGCCTGGCGGCGGCCGTCGAGCGCCTGCTCGATGGCATCCTTGGCCCGGTTGATCGCCGCCCCCGCCTCACGCCGCGCATCGGGTGCGAGCTTTCCCAGCGCCTTCAGCCGCTCGGTCAGCGAACCGCTCTTGCCGAGATAACGTGCCTTGGTCTGCTCGAGCACGGCACCGTCCACCGCCGCGGCGAAGTCCGCCACAGCCTGTTGAACCAGTTGATCCAGGGTTTCCATTGTCCTGCCGTCCGGAATTGCTTTGATGCGAAGACACTAAAAAAAAAGGAGGCGAGGCCTCCTTTTTTCGGGCTGCTTGTGCCGAATAAAGTCGGCTTACGCCGCGAGTTTAGCCTTGGCTTGTTCGGCGATCGCCGCAAAAGCGGGCTTGTCGAACACGGCCAGGTCGGCCAATACCTTGCGGTCGACTTCGATGGCGGCCTTCTTCAGTCCGTTCATGAAAGTGCTGTAGGTCAGGCCCAGTTCACGGGCGGCAGCGTTGATACGCGCGATCCACAACGTGCGGAACTGGCGCTTGCGCTGACGACGGTCGCGGTAGGCATACTGACCCGCCTTCATCACCGCCTGCTTGGCGATGCGATAGACGTTCTTGCGACGGCCGCGGTAGCCCTTGGCCTGGGAGAGGACTTTCTTGTGACGTGCGCGGGCGGTTACACCACGTTTAACGCGAGGCATTGCGGTCTCCTATCAAGCGTAAGGCAGCATGGCGCGGATCAGCTTTTCGTCGGCGGCGTGAACTTCCGTCATGCCGCGGAGCTGGCGCTTGCTCTTGGTGGTCTTCTTGGTAAGGATGTGGCGCTTGAACGCCTGGGACCGCTTGATCCCCCCGCTGGAGCGGACCTTGAAGCGCTTCTTCGCTCCGCTCTTGGTCTTCATCTTGGGCATTGCTAAGACTCCATGTTTTTGGATGCCGTCAGGTAGCGCCGAAACAGCCCGGCACGTTTTCAGACCCGACACCACTTGTTTTCCGCTGCCCCGGTTTCCCGCGGCACCGGTGTTGCCCCGTTTCCGGGGCAAATCCGTCGAACCGTTCAGCGGTTCTTCTTGGGCGCGATCACCATGATCATCTGACGCCCTTCCATCTTGGGCATCTGCTCAACCTGACCGAGCTCCTCGAGGTCGGCCTTGACGCGCTCCAACTGGCGCAAACCGAACTCCTGATGCGCCATCTCCCGGCCACGGAAGCGCAAGGTGACCTTGCACTTGTCGCCATCTTCCAGGAAACGCTTCAGGTTGCGCAGCTTGATCTGGTAGTCGTTCTCGTCGGTACCGGGACGGAGCTTGACCTCCTTCACCTGCACCTGCTTCTGCTTCAATCGGGCTTCGTGGGCCTTTTTCTGTTCCTGATACTTGAACTTGCCGAAGTCCATCAGCTTGCATACCGGTGGCTTGGCCATCGGCGCAATTTCGACAAGATCCAGCCCCGCCTCTTCGGCCATGTTTAGGGCCGTGTTCACGGAAACGATGCCGAGCTGCTCGCCTTCCTCGCCAACCAGCCGGATCTCAGGCGCGTTGATCTCCCCGTTTACGCGCTGCTTTTTTTCTTGAGCGATGGTTCAACTCTCCACGAAAACCAAAAATCAGACCGTACCGGCTTTCGCTTCAAGTTCGCGACGCCAGCGTTCGATCAGCGAATCGAGGGTCATTTGGCCAAGATCCTGGCCTCCTCGGGCGCGCACGGCAACCAGGCCCGCCGCCTTTTCCTTGTCACCGATGACAAGCTGGTAAGGCAGCTTTTGCACGCTATGTTCTCGAATTTTATAGTTAATCTTCTCGTTGCGCAAATCCGGTTCGACGCGGAAGCCGGCCTTCTTCAGCTTCGCGACCACTTCACCCGCATAGTCGGCCTGGGCTTCCGTGATGTTCATCACCACAGCCTGCACCGGCGCCAGCCACAATGGCATCGCGCCCGCGTGGTGCTCGATCAGGATGCCGATGAAGCGCTCCATCGAACCTACGATAGCTCGATGCAGCATGACGGGAAACTTCTTCGTGTTGTCCTCGGCGACATACTCCGCCCCCAGGCGCACCGGCAAGTTGAAGTCCAGTTGAAGCGTGCCGCACTGCCACACGCGATCGAGGCAGTCCTTCAGCGAAAACTCGATCTTCGGACCATAGAAGGCGCCCTCGCCAGGCTGCAGTTCATACACCAACCCCTGGGCATCGAGCGCAGCCGCCAGCGCGGCCTCGGCGGCATCCCACTGCTCGTCGGAACCGACGCGCTTCTCCGGCCGGGTCGACAGCTTCACCAGGATGTCGGTGAAACCGAAGTCGGCGTACACCTTTTGCAGCAGCTCGATGAACGCAGCCGATTCGGCCTGCACCTGGTTCTCGGCACAGAAGATATGCGCATCGTCCTGCACGAAGTTGCGTACGCGCATGATGCCGTGCAGCGAACCCGACGGCTCGTTGCGATGACATGAGCCGAACTCGGCCATGCGCAGCGGCAGATCGCGATAGCTCTTGAGGCCCTGATTGAAGATCTGGATGTGGCACGGGCAGTTCATCGGCTTGACCGCGTAGTCGCGCTTCTCGGACTGGGTCGTGAACATCAGGTCGGAATACATGCCCCAATGGCCGGATTTCTCCCACAGCGAGCGGTCGACGATCTGCGGCGTCTTCACTTCCTGGTAGCCGTGCTCGGCGATCGTCCGGCGCAGGTATTGCTCGACCTGCTGCCACAAGGTCCAGCCCTTGGCATGCCAGAACACCATGCCCGGCGCCTCCTCCTGAATGTGGAAGAGATCGAGCGCACGTCCGAGCTTGCGGTGGTCGCGCTTCTCGGCCTCCTCGAGCATGTGAAGGTAGTTGTCGAGTTCGTCCTTCTTCGCCCACGCGGTGCCGTAGACGCGCTGCAGCATCTCGTTCCTGGAGTCACCGCGCCAGTAGGCGCCCGCCAGCTTGGTGAGCTTGAAGACCTTCAGCTTGCCGGTCGAGGGCACGTGCGGGCCACGGCACAGGTCCATGAAATCGCCCTGCCGGTACAGCGACACGTCCTCGTCTGCCGGGATCGACGCGATGATCTCGGCCTTGTAGTGCTCTCCGATGCCCTTGAAGAATTCGACCGCCTTGTCGCGCGGCCAGACCTCGCGCTGCACCTGGATCTCGCGCCGAGCGATCTCGCCCATGCGCTTCTCGATCGCCTCAAGGTCTTCCGGCGTGAACGGGCGCTTGTAAGAGAAATCGTAGTAGAAGCCGTTGTCGATGACAGGGCCGATGGTCACCTGGGCCTCGGGGAACAGTTCCTTGACCGCGTGCGCCAGCAGATGGGCTGTCGAGTGACGGATGATCTCGAGACCCTCCGCATTCTTGTCGGTGATGATCGCGAGGTCGACATCGCCGTCGATCTGGTGCGACAGATCGACCAGCTTGCCGCCGATGCGACCGGCGAGCGCTGCCTTGGCGAGCCCTGCGCCGATCGACGACGCCACCTCGAAAACCGTCACCGGATGATCGAAGCTGCGGACGGAGCCATCGGGTAGCGTGATGTTGGGCATGATTGCGGGCCTCAGTGCGTGATGTTGGGATTGCAGCGACTGGTTCTTCCGGTGGTCTGGGCGCGGTCCGCGCCAACCCGGTCGAAGGCGCCGGACTCTTGGGATGCACGCACACCGTGGACGAAAAAAAAGCGCGGTCTTGGCGCGCTTTTTTCTCTAGCAGACAAGCGGAGCCGACCTGTTCAGTTTCCGGCCTTGGCGGTAGTTCGGAACACGACGGTCAACTCCAGATGTTTGGTAGGCGCGATTGGATTCGAACCAACGACCCCCACCATGTCAAGGTGGTGCTCTAACCAACTGAGCTACGCGCCTGCTGAAGTCCCGCATTATAGGCACCGAATGAAGCTTGTCAAAGACTTTTTGCAGTGCCGCACGAAAAACCGCCTGAAGGTCTATTTCTTCAGGCGCGAAACCACGAACAGGATGATGAACGCGCCAACCACTGCGCCGACGAAGCCCGCCGGCTGACCGGCCCGGTAGATGCCGATGGCCTGACCGCCGAAGGTGGCGAGCATTGCCCCGGCGATGCCGAGCAGTGACGTCATGATCAGGCCGAGGCCATCCTTGCCGGGATGCAGCAGGCGGGCGATGAGACCGACGATGAGTCCGATGATGATGGTGCCGATGATGGACATGAGGCTTCTCCCTGGGAGGGGGTTTGAGGATTCACGCTGCGGGCCACGCGGCCAGGAACTGCTTCCAGTGCTGCGCATCGATGCGCAGCAGCGCCTCGCGCACGGTCTCGACTTCCTGCACCCATGCGGCGGCGTCCAGATGGCCGCGCATGCGCTGGAAGCGCAGATAGACGAGGTAGGTATTCACCACGTCCGTTTCACAATAGTCGCGGATCTCGGCGATGCGCCCGTCCTGCCACGCCTGCCACACGGCCGAGCCGTCCATGCCGAGCTTGCCGGGGTAACCCATCAGCCTGGCGAGGTCGTCCAGCGGCGCGTTGGCGCGCGGCTGGTACAGCGCCAGCAGGTCCATCAGGTCCAGATGGCGTGCATGGTAGCGGCTGATGTAGTTGTTCCACTTGAAGTCGCGCGAGTCGTTGTAGTCGCCCTCGCCCTGGTCCCAGTAGCGCGGCGCGGCCACGCCGTGCAGCATGCCGCGGTAGTGCAGCACAGGCAGGTCGAAGCCGCCCCCGTTCCATGACACGATCTGCGGCGTGTAGCGCTCGATGCCGTCGAAGAAACGCTGGATGATCTGGGCCTCGCCACAATCCGGCTCTGACAGCGAGAACACGCGAAACTGGCTCGCATCGCGCAGCACGCAGGAAATCGTCACCACGCGCTGCAGGTGATGCGGCAGGAAGTCGCTACCGTGGCTCACCCGCCGTTGCTGGAAGGCAAACTCGGCAACCTCGGCATCGGCCAGTTCCGCCGGCAGGTCGTTGAGTACCCGGATGCCGGCGATGTCGGGAATCGTCTCGATATCGAAGACCAGAACCGGCATCACTTCCTCACCCAGTTCCCACCCGCCTGAACCCACCAGCCGGCTTGCGCGCGCTCGATCCAGCGCTGAGCAAAGGTCCTGCGCACGTCAGCCTCCCACTCGGGATGACCATTCGCGCGCGCGATCTCGCGATAGAGCGCGACGCGGTCGGCATTCTCGGCGGCCACCAGGCCATTGACCTGCGCACGCTGCGCCAGTGGCACGCCGGAGGCATCCCGGATCGCGACGGTGCCGTCGCCCGCCAGCCCGACTGCGCCCGCCGCGTACAGCGGTGCGAGCTGCGCATGGCGCTGCTGCATCGACGCCCTGAGGGCGGTGATCGCGGGAGAATCGATGTCAAGATTGCCTTGAGCAGGTGCGGCGATGGGCAGCAAGGCAGCCAGCACCATGAGCACCATGCCGACCCAACGGAAAGACCTCATGGTTTGGCTCCTTCTGCTGCAGGTGCGCCCGGAGCGGTCCCGGCGCCGGGTTCGGCCGGCGCCCGCTGCCCCTCACGAAGCTGCCAGACCTCTTCGATGATGCGGTCGGCCGCCTTTTCCGCAGCCGCCGCGGGAAAGTAGATGTTGATGGTGACGCAGCCCGCGGCCGCGAGCAGCATTGCCGCGCCGACGCCGGCGCGCATGTCGAGGGCCATCGGCTTCCTCCGGTTCGGATCAACGCAGGGTCGGCCGCAGGCCATCAGTGCACTTCGGCTTTGGCCTTGCTGCCGATCGCGCTCTGCAGGCGATCGACCAGCTCCATCCAGTCGATGCGACGATTGTAGCCTATGACATCCAGCGCCGGGACGCCCCCGCCGCGCACGATCACGAAGCCGCCGTCGGCGCGCTCCACGCCGGGGATGCCATCCGCCTTGCATACGCCGGCGTCGAGCACGCAGCGAAAGCCGATGTCCCTATACCCGAAGGTATCGAAGAGGCCGATGAGGCGGCGCTGGATCGCCGCCATCGCGCCGCCGCCGCCCAGCGCGCTGATGTTCTGTACCGCCCTCTGGCTGATGCGGCGTGGATAGCGGCCCGGACTGCTGGCGACGCGCGCGTCGAAGCGCGCCGGCCGCCAGCGCACGAGCTCGAGCCCTCGGATGTCGGCATCGGCAAAGCCGGTGATGCTGCCGAAACTGAACGTCCGGGTGAGCTGCGCGAGGTCGAGGTGGCGCGCCTCGATGTCGCCCGTCAGGTGCGACGCCACGCCGAAGGGCTCGTGCACGCGCAGCTTCGTCGCCTGAAGGTAGCCGTCGAATACCGAGATGACCAGCGCACCGTCGAACGCTATCTCGCCCGGGCGCACGCTCAGCGCAGGAATCGAGGCCGACAAAACACCCTCCATGGCCGGCAGGCCGGCCGCCGCGGTCAGCAGGTGCATCGACACGGGCTCGATCACCGCGCCACCACGACCGATCCATTCCCCCTCGACGCGCTGCAGGGCCAGTCCGTCGAGCACGACCGCTCCGTCCAGCAAGGGGATGACGCTGCGATCGAACCCGATGCGATCGCCCTGCAGCCGCGCGGCGAGGGCGAACGGCCCGAACGCGAGCCTCTCCCACCGGGCACCGCCTATCTCCAGTTGCAGTCGCGTCACCCCGTTCGCACGCCACGGCACATGGCCGCTGACCGGACCGAAGCTCACACCGCCGCCGGCCGGGCCCGGCTGGCTGAAGCCCGCACCGTCCAACACGGCATCCAGTTCGCGCAGCGCCCCGGCCTCGAAACGAAGCCCCGCGCTCACCCGACCGGCGAAGCGCAGGCGCTCGGCGGCCGCGGGAGCAACCAGCGGGGCCAGCCAGCGCGGTCCGATCACCGCCAGGTCGGCATCAGCCACGGACAACGCTCCGTCCGTCCATTGCCGCTGCTGCAGATCGAAGTTGCCGCTTGCCGCGAGGGCACCGACGCCCTCGAGCGCGACCGATGCCTCGCGCACCGTGAGGCGGTCGCCGCGCAACCTGCCGCTCGCCTGAATCCGCGGCCCCGCCTCGACGAAGAACGGATGCAGGTACGCGGCGCCCTGTTTCCAGTCGGCGCGCGCGACCCACTGCCAACGGTCTTCCACGGCGCTCGCCTCAACGGACAAGTCCACGGCGAGTCGCTCCGCCGCACGCTGGCCATCGGCGCTGCCGAAGGCGCCGTTGTCGATGCCGGCACGCAGCCTCAGCCACTCCCGGCGGGCGCCGCCGGTTGCCTGATCTTCCATCGACGGCGCACCACGCCAGTCGAGTTCGGCCTCGAGCACGCCGGACGGGTTCCAGCCGGCCAGCCCAGGGAGCATTCCTTGAAACTGGCGGACCAGCTCGGCAATCGGCACCCGGGAGAGCCGTGCCTCAAGCCGTCCCGACGGGTCGAAGCGGGCATCGACCCGGGCGCCCCGGTCTCCGGCCGCGACGAATCGTGCCCCGCGGCCGGCCAGGTCGAATCGAAAGTCGATGCTGACGGGCAGCGGCTTGCGCGCCAGGCGCATGCGCCCGCCCCGACATTCGACGACCGGATAGCTCAATGCGGCCCGCGGGCAGGCGAAGTGCACGTCCTGCAGGGTGTGCGGTCCGACCCGCAGGCTCGCCACCCGAAGGTCGAGCTGTGAGGTTGCCACATCGAGGCGCAGCACCAGGCCACGCAGCGCCAGCGCAGGGTAATCGACCCGTTTCACCGACAGCGTCAGCGCATCGACGGTGATCGCCGCTGCCGCCGGTTGCACGCCTGCGCCGCTCAGAGCGAGCAACGCGCCGGCCAACGCGACACCGACGAGGCGCCGCACACGCCGGCATGAGGGATGTTCAGGCGGGGAACACACCCGTGGAGAGATAGCGGTCGCCACGGTCGCACACGATGGTGGCGATGACCGCGTCCTCGACCTCGGCGGCGATGCGCACCGCGACATGCAGGGCGCCACCCGACGAGATGCCGGCAAAGATGCCTTCCTCGCGTGCAAGGCGGCGGGTCATTTCCTCGGCATCGGCCTGACTCACGTTCTCGATGCGGTCCACACGCGGCCGCTCGAAGATCTTCGGCAGATATGCCTCCGGCCACTTGCGGATGCCGGGGATCTGCGAGCCCTCCTCCGGCTGGCAGCCGACGATCTGGATGGCCGGATTCACCTCCTTGAGGAAACGCGAGGTGCCCATGACGGTACCGGTCGTGCCCATCGAACTGACGAAATGCGTGATCCGTCCGCCGGTCTGCTCCCACAGCTCCGGCCCCGTTCCTTCGTAGTGCGAGAGCGGATTGTCCGGGTTGGCGAACTGGTCGAGGATGATGCCCCTGCCTTCGTCGCGCATGCGGTCGGCGATGTCCCGCGCCAGTTCCATGCCGCCCGAAGTCGGCGTCAGGACGAGTTCCGCCCCGAAGGCACGCATCGTCTGCCTGCGCTCCACGCTCTGATTTTCCGGCATCACCAGGATCATGCGATAGCCGCGCATCGCCGCCGCCATCGCCAGCGCGATCCCGGTGTTGCCGCTGGTCGCCTCGATCAGCGTGTCGCCCGCCTGGATGTCGCCGCGCGCCTCGGCGCGCATGATCATCGACAGGGCCGGCCTGTCCTTTACCGACCCGGCGGGATTGTTGCCCTCCAGCTTGGCGAGGATGACGTTGTTGCGGCCGGCATTGATACGCTTGAGGCGCACCAGTGGCGTCCTGCCGACGTAGTCTTCGAGCGTCCTGAATTCCATTCCGTTTCCGATATAGGCGTTGGCTGCCGATTCGACCGCGGGTCAGCCCCGCCCGATCCCGTGATACTCGATGCCCGCCTCCCGCATCATGGCGGGATCGTACATGTTGCGACCGTCGAAGATCACCGGATGTTTCAGTGTGGCGCGAATGCGCTCGAAATCCGGGCTGCGGAATTCCTTCCATTCGGTCACGATCAGCAGCGCGTCGGCGCCTTCGACCGCGGCCATCGGTCGCTCGACATAACGCAGCCTCGGCTCGTCGCCGAAGATGCGGCGCGCCTCGTTCATCGCCACTGGATCGTAGGCCACCGCAGTCGCCCCACGGCGGAAAAGCTCGGCCAGGATCACCCGGCTGGGCGCGTCGCGCATGTCATCGGTGTTGGGCTTGAAGGCGAGACCCCACAGTGCGAAGCGCATGCCGCCCAGGTCCTCGCCGAAGCGGGCCACGATCTTGTCGACGAGCCTCAGCTTCTGCGCATCGTTGGCAGACTCGACCGCGTTCAGCAGCAACAGGTCGTGGCCATTCTCGTGACCGGTCCGCACCAGCGCCTTCACGTCCTTGGGGAAGCACGAGCCCCCGTAGCCGCATCCCGCATACAGGAAGTGCCAGCCGATGCGCGGGTCCGAGCCGATGCCCTGGCGCACCAGCTCGATGTCGGCGCCCAGGGTCTCGGCGAGATTGGCGAGTTCGTTCATGAAGCTGATGCGGGTCGCCAGCATCGCGTTGGCGGCGTACTTGGTCAGCTCGGCGCTGCGCACGTCCATCACCAGCAGCTTCTCGTGGCTGCGCTGGAACGGGCCATAGAGCTGGCGCATGAGGTCGATCGCGCGCTTGTCGTCGGCGCCGACGATGATGCGGTCGGGGCGCATGAAATCCTCGACCGCGGCACCTTCCTTCAGAAACTCGGGGTTCGCGACCACCGCGACCGGGATGTCGGCGCCGCGCGCGGCGAGTTCATCGGCGATCACGGCCCTGACCTTGTCGCCGGTCCCTACGGGCACCGTCGACTTGTCAACGACGACCCGATAGCCGTCCATGTAGCGGCCGATGTTGCGCGCCGCCGCGAGCACGTACTGCAGGTCGGCCGAACCGTCCTCGTCCGGCGGGGTGCCCACGGCGATGAACTGTATCGTGCCGTACTTCGCCGCATACTCCACATCCGTCGTGAACGACAGGCGGCCTGCGGCGACGTTGCGGCGGACGATCTCGAGCAGCCCCGGCTCGTGGATGGGAATGCCGCCCTCCTCGAGGACGCGGATCTTGTTCGGATCGACGTCGAGGCACAGGACGTCGTTGCCGACATCCGCCAGACAGGCGCCACTGACGAGACCCACATAGCCGGTACCAACCACGGTAATTTTCATGTTGGACAGATCCTGAAGGAGTTGATGAAGGCGATCGACGCCGCCCGGGCGTCAGATCGCTCAGGGGGTCAGATCGAATTCCTCGGTGCGGCGCGGCGGATAGGTCTCCCAGCCGCCGCAGGCCGGACAGCGCCATTGGAACTGGCGTGCCTTGAAGCCGCACGCATCGCAGCGGTAGCGTGCCACCTTGCGCGTGTGTCCGTGGATGAGCTGCTTGATGAGTTCGATGTCTGCGCGCTGCTCGGACGGCGCGGTCAGCAGCGCCGCCTCGAGCAGCTTGTCGAGGCCGAGCAGCGTCGGATTGCGTTTGAGCTCCTCGCGGACGAGCTCGTAGGCCGTCCGGGCGCCGTGCTTATCCAGCTCCCAGCGGAACAGCTCGTCCAGCAGATCCAGCGAGGCGTGGTTCTCCAGCCAGGCGCGCAGCAACTGATGCCCCTGTTCGAGCCGGCCGAGGCGGCCATAGGCCTCCATCACGCGCTCGGCCACCAGGGCCAGATAGACCGGGTCCTGCGTCTCGATACGCTTCCACGCCTCCAGCGCTTCCTCGTCCCGCCCTTCGGCGACGAAAAGATCGCCGAGCAGCAGACTGGCGCGCACGCATCGCCGATTGACGGCCAGCGCGTCGTTCACATGCCCGCGCACTTCGTCGAAACGTGAATTGGCCAATGCGCTGGCCGCCAGCTCGCAATGGAAGTTCGCCACCTCGCGTCGCCACATCACGCTTTCGTGGTTCGGCAAGGCCCGCGCGACCTCGATCGCCTTTGCCCAGTCTTTCTCCTGCTGATAGATCTCGAGCAGGTACTGCAGGGCGACGTCGTTCGCGCGCGTATCGCGCAGCTTCAGATATACGGTCTCAGCACGGTCGAGCAGGCCCGCCTTGAGGAAGTCCTGCCCGAGTTCGTCGAGCGCCTGCAGGCGCTGCTCCTCGCTGAGATCCTCGCGATCGACGAGCAATTGATGGATCCGAATCGCACGATCCACTTCGCCACGGCGGCGGAACAGGCTGCCGAGTGCAAAATGCAGTTCCACTGTCTGGGGATCGATGCGGACCGCCTCGACGAAGGCATCGATTGCCTTGTCCGGCTGCTCGTTGAGCAGGAAATTCAGGCCGCTGAGGTAGGAGCGCGGCAAGGCGCGCGACTCCTGGACTACCTGGCGAATGTCGATTCGGGCGGCCAGCCAGCCTAGTGCGAAGAAAAGTGGCAGCGCGAGCAGCCACCAGAATTCGATATCCATGCTAGATCAGAGGGGTCCCGCAGTCGCTGCATCGGGGAGCGGGGCCGACACGGCGCTCTGGTCGCGCTCCAGTCGCTCGAGCTGGCGGCGCAGACGGCGTATTTCCCGGTGCTTGCGCAGCAGCGAGGTGAAGGTCGCGGTCACGCCGAGTAGGGCTCCCGCCGCGAAGCTCAGCAGGATCACGAATACCAGCGGCAGTTGCCACTGCCCGCCGAAGAAGAAGTACAGGTTCGCGAGATGGTCGTTCTTGACCGCGAACCCGAACAGCAGGAAGAAGAGCAGCAGGCGGAGGAACCACATCAGGGGGCGCATGGGGTCGCATTATCTCCGAGCGAATGACAAAAAAGAAGGCGGCCGCAGCCGCCTTCCAGCACATTCTTCAAGGACAACCAGCCGCCGCGCGGTCACTCGCAGAGATCCACCCGCTCGCGCAACTCCTTGCCGGCCTTGAAGTGCGGCACGTACTTTTCGGGCACATGCACTTTTTCCCCCGACTTGGGATTGCGCCCGACGCGAGGCGGACGGTAATTCAGCGCAAAACTTCCGAACCCACGGATCTCGATACGATCCCCGCGCGCGAGCGCGTCGGACATCGCATCGAGAATCATCTTGACCGCGTAATCGGCATCCTTAGCAACCAGTTGCGGAAAACGTGCCGCAAGCTGGGCGATCAGCTCCGATTTGGTCATGACCGGTCGAATCAGCTCTTGTGCTCGTTCAGCTTGGCCTTCAGCAGCGCGCCGAGGTTGGTCGTGCCGGAAGCAGCGGAGCTCTCGGAAGCCAGCTTCTGCATGGCTTCGGACTGTTCGGCCTGATCCTTGGCACGGATCGACAGGTTGATCGAACGCGTCTTGCGATCGACGTTGATCACCATCGCCTCGACTTCCTGGCCTTCCTTCAGCACGGTGGTCAGGTCGTCCACACGGTGGGCAGCAGCTTCGGACGCACGCAGGTAGCCCTCGACGTCGTCACCCAGCGCGATTACCGCACCACGGGCGTCGACCGACTTCACCGTTCCGCGCACCAGGGTGTTCTTCTCGTGGGTCGCGATGAAGTTGGTGTACGGGTCGCCCTCGAGTTGCTTGATGCCCAGCGAGATGCGCTCGCGCTCGACGTCGATCGCCAGGACGACCGCCTCGACCTCGTCGCCCTTCTTGAAGCGGCGCACGGCGTCCTCGCCGGTTTCGCTCCAGGACAGGTCGGACAGGTGCACCAGACCGTCGATACCCCCTTCCAGGCCGATGAACACACCGAAGTCGGTGATCGACTTGATCTGGCCGCGGACCTTGTCGCCCTTCTTGTGGTTGATGGCGAAATCGTCCCACGGGTTGGACAGGCACTGCTTCATGCCCAGCGAGATGCGGCGGCGGTCTTCGTCGATCTCGAGGATCATCACCTCGACTTCGTCGCCCAGTTGCACGACCTTGGTCGGGTGGATGTTCTTGTTGGTCCAGTCCATTTCGGACACGTGGACCAGGCCCTCGATGCCCTGCTCGACTTCGACGAACGCGCCGTAATCGGTGATGTTGGTCACCTTGCCGAACAGTCGGGTGCCCTGCGGGTAGCGGCGCGAGATGCCGACCCACGGATCTTCGCCGAGCTGCTTGAGGCCGAGCGAGACGCGGTTCTTTTCCTGGTCGAACTTGAGTACCTTGGCTTCGATCTCGTCACCGACATTGAGCACTTCGGACGGGTGACGGACGCGACGCCAGGCCAGGTCGGTGATGTGCAGCAGGCCATCGATGCCACCAAGGTCGACGAACGCACCGTAGTCGGTGATGTTCTTGACGATGCCCTTGATGACGGTGCCTTCCTTGAGGTTCTCGAGCAGCTTCTGGCGCTCTTCACCCATCGACTCTTCGAGCACGGCACGGCGCGACACGACGACGTTGTTGCGCTTGCGGTCGAGCTTGATGACCTTGAACTCGTACTCCTTGCCTTCGTACGGCGTGGTGTCCTTGACCGGACGCATGTCGACCAGCGAACCCGGCAGGAAGGCGCGGATGCTGTTCGTCATGACGGTCAGACCACCCTTGACGCGGCCGGTGATGACACCCTTGACCAGCGTGCCATCGTTGAGCGCCTTCTCGAGGTCGTTCCAGGCCGAGATGCGCTTGGCCTTCTCGCGCGACAGGCGGGTTTCGCCGAAGCCGTCTTCGAGCGCGTCGATGGCGACGTGCACGAAATCGCCCGGGTTCACTTCGAGTTCGCCGCGGTCGTTGCGGAACTCCTCGATGGGCACATAGCTTTCGGACTTCAGGCCGGCGTTGACGACGACGAAGTTCTGGTCGATGCGCACGACTTCGGCGGTGATGACTTCACCGGTACGCATTTCCTGCAGGGCAAGGCTTTCCTCGAAGAGGGCGGCAAAACTTTCTTCGAAGGCGGGGGTGGTGTTGGACATAAGGGAGGAATCCGGGACCGCCGTGCGACGGCAAACAAGGTTGATTGAAAAAACGGATAAAGGCGTCAGCGAACCCATCGGTGACGCCCCATACCGGGCAAACTAACCGGCGGCCAGTCCGCGACCCCGCACGAGATCGAGCACGAAAGCCACGGCCTCATCGACACTCCGATCGGAGGTGTCGAGCAGGACCGCGTCCGGCAACTTCTGCAGCGGTGCCACAGCACGGGCCGCGTCACGCGCATCCCGTTGCCGCAGGTCCTGCAGAAGATTTTCAATGTTAGCAGGCAAACCCTTTTCCATCAACTGCTTATAGCGCCGATCGGCGCGCGCCTCGACCGACGCGGTGAGGAAGATCTTGAGCGCCGCGTCGGGAAAAATCACCGACCCCATGTCCCTTCCCTCGGCCACCAGCCCCGGCCCGCTGCGGTAATCGCGCTGGCGGTCGAACAGCGCATTGCGCACCGCCGGCAGCACCGCGACCTGCGAGGCGCCGGCCGAACTCGCCTCCGTCCGGATGGCATCGGTGACGTCGTCGTCGTCGAGCCACACGCGTCCCCCGGCGAAACGCGCCGGCAGACCGGCGGCCAGCGAGCCCAGCGCCGCCTCGTCGTCCAGCTTCACCCCGGCGCGGGTCGCGGCGAGAGCGACGAGACGGTAGAGCGAGCCGCTGTCCAGATAATTCCAGCCCAGCGCGGCGGCCACCCGCTCGGCCACGGTGCCCTTGCCCGAGGCCGACGGACCGTCGATCGCGACCACCGGCACCGGCCGCGCGACGCCGGCGAAGCTGGCGAAATAGCCGGGAAAGGTCTTGTTGACGCACTTCGGATCATTGATGCGCACCCGGCAGCCACCCAGGCTGACGAGCGAAAAACACATCGCCATGCGATGGTCGTCGTAGGTGTCGATCGCCGCGGGCACGAGCTTGGCCGGCGCCGAGACACGCAGGGTATCGGCCCCCTCGTCCACCTCGGCGCCGATCTTGCGCAACTCGGTCGCCATCGCCGCGAGGCGGTCGGTCTCCTTGACCCGCCAACTGGCGATGTTGCGCAGCGTGCACGGCCCATCAGCAAAGAGCGCCGCCACCGCGAGGGTCATCGCGGCATCCGGAATGTGGTTCAGATCGAGGTCGAAGGCGCGCAACCGGCCCTCCTCCGGCGCAGCCGCCTCGATCCAGTTGTCACCCATCGAGATGCGTGCGCCAAGCTGCCGCAGCGCCTCGGCAAACCGGACGTCGCCCTGGATGCTGTCGCGGCCCACCCCCTCGACGCGCACCGGGCCGCCGCCGATCGCACCGGCAGCAAGGAAATAGGACGCAGACGAGGCGTCGCCTTCGACATACACCGTGCCCGGACTGCGGTAACTCGCCCCCCCCGGCACGACGAAGCGCGCCCAACCCTCGCGCTCCACCCTGACGCCGAAGCGGGACATCAGCTCCAGCGTGATGGCGATATAGGGCTTGGAGATCAGCTCGCCGACAACCTCGATCGTCGTCTCGACGCCGGTCAACGGCAGCGCCATCAGCAAGGCGGTGAGGAACTGGCTCGAGACGTCGCCGCGCACGCTGACGACGCCGCCGGAACGGATCGTGGCCGGCTTGAGGTGGAGCGGCGGGAAACCCTCGTTGCCGGTGCAGGTGATGTCCGCACCGAGCTGGCGCAGCGCGTCGACGAGATCGCCGATCGGACGTTCGTGCATGCGCGGCACGCCCGACATCCGATATTCGCCACCGGACAGCGCGAGCGCCGCAGTCAGTGGCCGGAACGCCGTGCCGGCATTGCCGAGAAAGAGCTCCGCCGATTTCACCGGAAATGGTCCACCGACGCCAACCACGCGGTAGTTGAGGCTATCGCCATCGCGCTGCCAGGCCACGCCCAGCGCCCGCAGCGCATCGAGCATGCGATCGACGTCGTCCGACGACAGCAGGTCGCGGATGTCGGTTTCCCCCTCGGACAGTGCGGCCAGCAGCAAGACGCGATTCGAGATGCTCTTGGAGCCCGGCAGACGTACGGTACCGGCAGCGCCCAGCATCGGGGGCAGATCGAGAAATTCCATCATCACCTCGGGAGAGGAAGATACATCGGCAACACGGACAATCGGGCCGACCGCGGCGCATCACCGATGTTTCATTCGGCAGTCTGGATCGGCAAGCCTTCGGCCCATGCGTTGCGCGCGCGACGAGCGGTCTCGAACACCGCCTCGAGGCCGGCGCCGTCGCGCGCCGCCAAAAGCGCGCGCAACTGCCCGAGTTCGGCAAGGTATTGGTCGAGCTCGGCGAGCAGCGCCTCGGCATTGGCCAAGCAGATGTCGCGCCACATCTCCGGATGGCTGCCGGCGATGCGGGTGAAATCGCGGAAACCGCCGGCGGCGTGCGAGAACAGCAGTTCGGCGTTGGGCCGGCGCGCGAGATCGTCGACCAGCCCGAATGCGAGCAGGTGCGGCAGGTGGCTGACCGCGGCAAAGACGCGGTCATGCTCCTGCGGCGACGTCGCACTGACGGCCGCACCGCAGGCGACCCACGCTGCGCGCACCTTGTCCACGGCCTCGGGCGCATTCTCGGGCAGCGGGGTCAGCACCACGCGGCGCTTGTCGTAGAGTTCGGCGAAGGCCGCGTCCACCCCGCTCTTCTCGGCACCGGCGATCGGATGCGCCGGCACGACCGTGGCAAGCCGGGCGCCCAGGTGGCGGTAGATCGCATCGACCACATCGCGCTTGGTGCTGCCGGCGTCGGTGACGATGGTGCCTGCCTGAAGATGCGGCGCCATGGCCGCCATGATGGCGTCCATCTGGCCGACCGGTGCGGCGAGCAGCACGAGGTCGGCGCCGTCGAGCGCGTCGGACCAGCCGCTGGCGATCGAGTCGATCGCGCCGAGCGCGAGCGCACGCTCGAGCGGCGCGCGGCTGCGGCCGATGCCGACGACCCGAGCGACGGCGCCGGCGCGCTTCAGCGCGAGCGCGAACGACCCGCCGATGAGACCGACGCCGCACACCACGAGCTTGCCGATCAGGGGCATGACCATCGGTCTCCGCGGATCAGGCGAGCGCCTGCTTGAGCGCGTCGATGAAGCGCGTGTTCTCTTCGGGCAGGCCGATGGAAACACGCGGACACTGGGGCATGCCGTACCCCGCGATCGGGCGCACGATCACGCCCTGTCGCAGCAGCGCCTGATTCACCGCTGCCGCGTCGCCCACCTTGACGGTGACGAAGTTGCCGGCCGACGGGATCCACTCCAGCTCCATCGTCGCGAAGGCCTCGGTGATCTGCGCCATACCACGGCGGTTGATGTCCGCACTGCGGGCGAGATACTCCTCATCGCCCAGCACCGCCTCGGCAGCGGCCAGCGCGATGTTCGACACGTTGAAGGGCTGACGCACGCGGTTCATCAGGTCGGCGACGTCCGGATGCGCGATCGCGTAGCCGACGCGCAGCCCCGCGAGGCCATAGGCCTTGGACAGCGTGCGCGACACCAGCAGGTTGGGGAAGCGATCGAGCCAGGCGATGGCGTCGTAGCGCTGGTCTTCGGCCAGGTACTCGGTGTAGGCCTCGTCCAGCACCACCAGCACGTCCTGCGGCACCTTGTGCAGGAACGCTTCGAGCTGCGGCCCCGGCAGGAAGGTTCCGGTGGGGTTGTTGGGGTTGGCGATGAACACGATGCGGGTGTCGGAGGCGATCGCCGCTGCCATCGCATCGAGGTCGTGGCCGAAGTTGCGCGCCGGCACCTCGATGCCGCGCGCCCCCCGGGCATTGGTCGCCAGCGGATAGACGGCGAATGCATGCTGGGCGTACACCGCCGACAACCCCGGGGCGAGGAAGGCCTGCGCTGCGATCTCCAGCACGTCGTTCGAGCCGTTGCCGACCACCAGTTGCTCCTGGCGCACACGGAACTTGCGGCACAGCGCGGCCTTGAACGCGAAGGCACTGCCATCCGGATAGCGTGCGCCCTCGCACAGCGCCCGCCGCGCCGCCTCGCGCGCCGCTGCACTCATGCCCAGCGGATTCTCGTTGGAAGCGAGCTTGACGATGCTCGCTTCCGGAATGCCCATCTCGCGGGCCAGCTCGGAAATCGGCTTGCCCGGCTGATAGGGCATGATGGACCGGATGTACGACGGGGCCTGACTGGCGACGCTCATGAGCTTCTCCCGGGAATCGATTCAGATCGCGGCGACCGGGTAGGACCCGAGCACCTTCAGGAACGCCGCGCGCGCGCCGAGTTCCTGCAGCGCCGCGGCCACCGGCGCATCCTGCTGGTGGCCCTTGATGTCGGCGTAGAAGACGTATTCCCACAGGCCCGATTGTGCCGGGCGCGACTGCAGCTTGGTCATGTCCACGCCATGACGGGCGAGCGGCTCGAGCAGGCTGTGGATCGCGCCCGGTCGATTGGTCGCGGAAAAGACCAGCGAAGTGCGGTCATGGCCGGACGGCCCGGCATCGTGGTCGGCGATGACGAGGAAACGGGTGGTGTTGTTGGGGTCGTCCTCAATATTGGCGGCGAGGATGTTGAGGCCATACAGCGCCGCCGCAGCTTCGCCGGCGATGGCGCAGGATTCCGGATCTTCGGAGGCCATGCGCGCCGCCTCGGCATTGCTTGCCACCGGCACACGCGGCAGGTGCGGCAGGTTGCGGTTCAGCCATTCATGGCACTGCGCGAGCGACTGCGCGTGCGAGTACAGGCGCTTGGCGGCGCCGATGCCCTCGGCGCGCGACATCAGTTGCTGATGGATGCGCAGGTTGACTTCGCCGCACACCTTGACCGGACTGGCAAGCAGCAAGTCCAGCGTGACGCTGACGGCCCCCTCTGTGGAGTTCTCCACCGGCACCACGCCGTAATTGACATTGCCCGCCTCGACCGCGCGGAACACGTCGTCGATGGTCGACATCGCGACGAAGGTCGGCGCAGAGCCGAACTGCTTGCGGCTGGCGCTTTCGGAGAAGGTGCCGGCCGGCCCGAGATAGGCGATCTTCTGCGGGTGCTCGAGGCCCAGGCAGGCCGACATGATTTCGCGAAAGATCCGTTTCACCGCCTCGGCCGGCAACGGCCCCGGGTTGAGGTCGGCCAGGCGCCGCAGCACCTGGGCTTCGCGCTCGGGCCGGTAATAGACATTGCCCTGCTTCACTTCGCCGACCTGCAGGGCGCAGCGCGCGCGCTCGGAGAGGCGCGCGAGGATCTCCTCGTCCAGGTGGTCGATCTGGTTTCTCAGCTTCAGCAGTTCGTCGCTCATGCCTGCTCTTCCGTGTTCAGTCGTCGATGTCGGCCGCTGCACCCGTGCCGGCGCTCAGCCCCTGCGCGCGGCGAAGTCGCGCAGGAAATCCACCAGTGCCTGCACGCCGGCGATCGGCATCGCGTTGTAGATCGATGCGCGCATGCCACCGACCGACTTGTGCCCCTTCAATTGCAGCAGGCCGGCCGCCTTCGCCTCGGCCAGGAAGGTGTCGTCGAGCGCCCCGTCCTTCAGGTAGAAAGGCACGTTCATGCGCGAGCGGCATGCCCGATCGACACGATTCTCGTAGAAGTCGCTGCCGTCGAGGAAGTCGTACAGCAGCTTCGCCTTCGCCACATTCTGCGCCTCGATCGCCGCGATGCCACCCTTGCGCTTGAGCCACTGGAAGACGAGGCCGGCGATGTAGATGGCGTAGGTCGGCGGCGTGTTGTACATGGAGTGGTTGTCGGCCACGATCCGGAAGTCGAACGCGGTCGGACAGTGCGGCATGGCGTGGCCGAGGAGATCGTCGCGCACGACGACCAGCGTCAGCCCGGCCGGGCCGATGTTCTTCTGTGCGCCGCCGAAGATCAGGCCGTATTTCGACACGTCGATCGCGCGCGACAGGATGTGCGAAGACATGTCGGCCACCACCGGCACGTCACCGCGGCCGACCTGCGCGAGATCAGGTTCGAACGGGAACTCGACACCGCCGATCGTCTCATTGGTGCAGGTGAAGACGTAAGCCGGGTCGGCGGACAAATTCCAGTCGGCCATCGGCGGCACGGTGGTGTAGGCGCTCGCCTCCGAGGTGGCGGCGATGTTCACCTCGCCGTACTTGCGCGCCTCCTTCTGCGACTTCACCGACCACGCGCCGGTGACGACGTAATCGGCCACCCGCCTGCTGCCCAGCAGGTTCAACGGGATGATGGCGTTCTCGGCAATCGCCCCGCCCTGCATGAACAGCACGCGGTAGTTCGCCGGGATCGCGAGCAGCTCGCGCAGGTCGGCTTCCGCCTGCTCGGCGATGGAGATGAACTCCTTGCCGCGATGGCTCATCTCCATCACGCTCATGCCCGACCCCTGCCAGTCGAGCATCTCGTCCGCAGCCTGGCGCAGCACCTCCTCGGGCAGCACCGCCGGACCGGCGCTGAAATTCCACACACGGCTCATCAGGCTTCTCCTTCCTCGCCACTGGCGGGAGGTCCGACCTCGCCCGCCTGCCCGCCGGCTGCCGCGCCGTCGGCCACACCGCCTTCGCTCGAGTCGGCGCCGGCACGCATGCTCTCGTCCGATTCCGACTCGGCCACTTTCTCGATACTGGCCAGCCAGGTGCCCTCGTCGAGGTTGATCAGCGTGACGCCCTGCGTCGAACGGCCCATCTCGCGGATGCTCTCGACCGTGGTGCGGATCAGCACGCCGCCGGTGGAGATCAGCATGACTTCGTCGGTGGGCTCGACCAGCACCGCACCGACAAGCCTGCCGTTGCGGTCGCTGGTCTGGATGGCGATCATGCCCTTCGTGCCGCGGCCGTGGCGGGTGTATTCGGCGACCGGGGTGCGCTTGCCATAGCCGTTCTCGGTCGCCGTCAGCACCGACTGCGACTCATCCTTGGCCACCAGCATCGCGATCACCGCCTGGCCGTCCTCCAGCGTCATGCCGCGCACACCGCGCGCGTCGCGGCCCATCGGGCGCACGTCGGTCTCGGCGAAGCGCACGGCCTTGCCGGCGTCGGAGAACAGCATCACGTCGCACTGGCCGTCGGTGATCGCGACGCCGATGAGGTGGTCGCCCTCGTCGAGGTTGACGGCGATGATGCCGGCCTTGCGCGGGTTGGAGAACGCCGACAGTGCGGTCTTCTTGACCGTACCCTCGGAGGTCGCCATGAACACGAAATGCTCCTCGTCGAACTCCTTGATCGGCAGCACCGCGGTGATCTTCTCGTCCTCGACCAGCGGGAACAGGTTCACGATCGGCTTGCCACGCGAGTTGCGCGTCCCCTCCGGCACCTCATACACCTTCAGCCAGTAGCAGCGGCCGCGGCTGGAGAAGCACAGCACGGTGTCGTGGGTATTGGCGACGAAGAGATGGTCGATGAAGTCCTCGTCCTTCATCGATGTCGCCTGCTTGCCACGCCCGCCGCGGCGCTGGGCGCGGTAGTCGGCGAGCGGCTGACGCTTGAAGTAACCCGTGTGCGACAGGGTCACGACCATGTCTTCGGGAGTGATCAGGTCCTCGAGGTTGATCTCGGCAGTGTTCATCACCAGCTCGGAACGGCGCGGGTCACCGAACTGGTTGCGGATCGCGGTCAGCTCCTCGACGATGATTGCGGTGATGCGCTCGGGGCGGGCGAGGATGTCGAGCAGGTCGGTGATGATGTCCATCACCTCGCGGTACTCGCCGACGATCTTGTCCTGCTCCAGGCCGGTCAGGCGCTGCAGGCGCAGCTCCAGAATCGCCTGTGCCTGCGCCTCGGACAAGCGATAGCCCTGGGCCGACAGGCCGAATTGCGGATCGAGCCCTTCCGGCCGGAAGCTGTCGGCCATCGCGCGCGCCAGCATCTCCTCCACCAGCATCGAACGCCATTCGCGCGCCATCAACTCGCGCTTGGCGTCTGCCGGCGTGGGCGCAGCCTTGATCAGGGCGATGATCTCGTCGACGTTGGACAGCGCCACCGCGAGGCCTTCGAGGATGTGGCCACGGTCGCGCGCCTTGCGCAGCTCGAAGATGGTGCGGCGGGTGACGACTTCGCGCCGGTGTTCGAGGAAGCACACCAGCATCTGTTTGAGGTTCAGCAGGCGCGGCTTGCCATCGACCAGCGCCACCATGTTCATGCCGAAGCTGTCCTGCAACTGGGTGTGCTTGAACAGCTTGTTGAGCACCACCTCGGGCATCTCGCCGCGCTTGAGCTCGATGACCAGGCGCATGCCGGACTTGTCCGACTCGTCGCGGATCTCGCTGATGCCCTCGATCTTCTTCTCGTTGACCAGTTCCGCCATGCGCTCCTGCAGGGTGCGCTTGTTCACCTGGTAGGGCAGCTCGTCGACGACGATCGCCTGGCGGTCGGTCTTGCCGATCGGCTCGAAGTGGGTCCGGGCGCGCATGATCACGCGGCCGCGGCCGGTGCGGTAGCCCTCATGCACGCCATGCAGGCCGTAGATCAGACCGGCGGTCGGGAAATCGGGCGCTTTGACGATGTCGATGAGCACATCGATCGAGGTGTCGGGGTCTTCCAGCAGCTTCAGGCAGGCCTGGACGATCTCGCCCAGGTTGTGCGGCGGGATGTTGGTCGCCATGCCTACTGCGATGCCCGACGAGCCATTGATCAGCAGGTTCGGAATCTTCGCCGGCAGGACCAGCGGCTCCTTCTCGGAACCGTCGTAGTTGGGGCCGAAGTCGACCGTTTCCTTGTCGATGTCGGCCAGCAGCTCGTGCCCGATGCGCGCCATGCGGATTTCGGTGTAACGCATCGCCGCAGCGTTGTCGCCGTCGACCGAGCCGAAGTTGCCCTGGCCATCGACCAGCATGTAGCGCAGCGAGAAATTCTGCGCCATGCGCACGATGGTGTCGTACACCGCGGTGTCACCGTGCGGGTGGTACTTGCCGATGACGTCGCCGACGATGCGCGCGGACTTCTTGTACGCCCGGTTCCAGTCGTTGGACAGCTCGTGCATCGCATACAGCACGCGCCGATGCACCGGCTTCAGGCCGTCGCGCGCATCGGGCAGCGCGCGCCCCACGATCACGCTCATCGCGTAATCGAGGTAGGAATGCCGCATTTCCTCCTCGAGGCTGATCGGCAGGGTCTCTTTCGCGAACTGGGTCATGCTCGGGGGCGGCGAATCCGCGTGAATCCAAAACGTGGAATGTTACCACGCCGCACTCGTTCGCCGCCGCACGTCGGGGAGGGGGCGCCGCGTGTCGTGACGGTGTGCACATCACGTGAGCCTGTGGCATGTTCGGAGGCGTGACCGCGTCCCTGTACGCATGCAGAATGCACGTGTTCATGCGGGTTCCCGGGCAGCGAAGAAATCACCGCACATGCCTGCACCGCCGCGGCACGCGCGCCGCCGACGGGCAGACTGAAACCTGCAAACGCACGACGACCAACCGCCACGTCCGAGCCTGCTGCCATCGCCGAGCCTCCTGCCAACATGCCGCCGATCGACACGCCCGCGTCGCACGACCCGCCCGGCCTGATGGAGCGGGAGCATGTCGCATGGCTGACACTGGGGTTCACTTCGCTGCTCACGTTCGTTCTGTGGGCCTTTTCGCAGGATCACCTCGCGGCACGTGCAGAGGAGCGCTTCAACTACCGCGCCGAAAAGGAACTCAGCATCCTGATCAGCCGCCTCGAAGCCTACGAGCAGGTTCTCCTGGGGGGCGCAGCCCTGTTCGCGGCGAGCACCAGCGTTTCGCGCGAGGAGTGGCGTGCCTATATCGAGCGCTTGCAGTTGAGGTCGGTCCTGCCCGGCATCCAGGGCACCGGTTTCGCCAAGGTCGTTTCCGCCCGCGAGCGCATCGCGCACGAGCAGTCCATGCGGGCAGACGGCTTCGGCGACTATGCGATCCACCCGCCCGGCGAGCGCGACCCCTATACCACCATCATCTACCTGGAACCCTTCTCGGGCCGCAACCTGCGCGCCTTCGGCTACGACATGTATGCCGAACCGGTGCGCCGCGAGGCCATGGATCGCGCGCGCGACACGGCCGCGCTGGCGCTGTCGGGCAGGGTCACGCTGGTACAGGAAACCGAAACGGATGTGCAGCCGGGCTTCCTGATGTACGTGCCGGTTTACGACAAGACCGGTCCCATCGACGATGTCGCCAGCCGTCGGCTGCGCATCGCGGGGTACGTCTATAGCCCTTTCCGCGCCCACGACCTGATGCGGGCGATCTTCGGCGAGAGCAACCGGGACATCGAGATCGAACTCTTCGACCAGAGCGTCGGTGCCGACAACCTGCTGTTCGCCTCCCATGACGCCACGCGCGCCGCCCGCCACGGGCGCGACCTTCCGCTCATCTTCGGTGGCCCGCTGTGGATCGCGCGCTTTCGCAGCAGCGTGGAATTCGAGTCGCTCACCAGCAGTCAGGAGCCGATGCTGATCCTGCTCGGCGGCCTGACGCTCGACATGCTGCTGTTTCTCGTCATGCTCGGCGGCATCCGCCATCGGCGCCGGATGCAGGCGGCGGCGGCCCAGATCGCCGAGAGCCGGGACCGCTTCCAGACGCTGGTCGAGAACGTGCCCGGCTCGGTGTTTCGCACCGAGCCCGTCCCGCCATGGAAGGCACTGCACGTCAGTCGCGGGATCGAGAACCTGACCGGGGCACCGCCCGAGCGATTCCTGTCGGGACAGGTGGGCTGCCGCTCGTTCATCCATCCGGATGACGCCCGCCAGGTGCTCACCGCGGTGACGCAGGCGGTGGCGGAGCACGACACCTACAACGTGGAATATCGCGTGCGCGCTGTCGATGGCCAGGTTCGCTGGGCCAGCGAACGGGGTCGAGCGACCTACGATGCCATGGGCCAGCCGCAGTGGATCGACGGCGTGATCGTCGACATCACCGACCGCAAGATCGCCGAGCTCGCCATCCGCGACCTCGCCTTCTATGATCCGCTGACCGGCCTGCCCAACCGGCGTCTGCTGCTCGACCGCCTGCACAAGCAGCTCGCGGTCAGTTCGCGGTCACGCCTGTACGGCGCACTGTTGTTCATCGACCTCGACAAGTTCAAGGCCGTCAACGACACGCTCGGCCATCAGACCGGCGACCAGTTGCTGACCGAGGTCGCGCACCGCCTCCGTTCGATGGTGCGCGAGGGCGATACGGTCGCGCGGCTGGGCGGCGACGAATTCGTCGTGATGCTGGAAGATCTCGGGGCCTCGGCCGACGAGGCTGCCTCGGTGGCGATGGGTATCGGGACCAAGCTCATCGACAACCTCGCCCGCCCCTACCACCTCGGCCAGCATACCGTGCCATGCACACCCAGCATGGGTCTCACAACGTTCTGCGGCCAGGAACTGTCTGCCGACGAGCTGATCCGCCGCGCCGACGAGGCGATGTATCGCGCCAAGGCGGCCGGCCGCAACCGCCTGCACGTGTTCCAGCCGGCGCAGCGCTGAACCGACGTTTCTTGCTCCCGGCACTTGAAATGCGCCAGGGCAGCCCCAACATCACCGCCGAAGCGCATTCAACAGGGAGTGATCACTCATGCAGGACCCGAAGCAGAGCCCGGAAACCCCGTCCATCGCCGAAACTCCGCCTGTCGCCGACCAGTTGACCGCCCCCGACGCAGCGCCCGCAGCCGCGCTGGACGCGGCAAGCGCGCCGCCTGCCGGAGCTCCCCCCGAATCCTCTACCCGGGCCGCCGCTGAGATCATGCCCGGCCTCGAAGAGGCGCTGCGACTCGCGGAACTCAAGGCGGCGGAGCATCACGACGCCTGGCTGCGGGCCAAGGCCGAAGCGGAGAACATCCGCCGCCGTGCGCAGGACGATATCGCCAAGGCGTCGAAGTTCGCCGCCGAAAAGTTCGCCACCGCGATGCTGCCGGTAAAGGACAGCCTCGAGGCCGCGCTGGCGGTGGAAAATCAGACGCTCGAGAAGTTGCGCGAGGGCGTCGAGCTGACGCTCAGACAACTGGCGGCGGCGTTCGACACCGCCCGCGTCGTCGAGGAAAACCCCGTGGGACAGAAGTTCGACCCCAACAAGCATCAGGCCATCAGCGCGATCGAGTCCGACGCCGAGCCGAACTCGGTCGTCAACGTGCTGCAGAAGGGCTACCTGCTCAACGAGCGCGTGATTCGTCCCGCCCTGGTAATGGTGGCAAAGACAAAGACGGCATCGCCGCAGCAGTGATGTGCGGGGCGGGGTTTTTGCTGCGCATCGCTTGAAACCCCGTTCCGTCACCCCATATTCAGATCAGACCGGACGGCCAGGCCGTACCGCCAACGAATTCAGACTTCAGAGGACTACACATGGGCAAGATCATCGGCATCGACCTCGGCACCACCAATAGCTGCGTATCCGTGATGGAAGGCGGCAAGCCGAAGGTCATCGAAAACTCCGAAGGCGCACGCACCACCCCGTCGGTGGTCGCCTACGCCGAGGACGGCGAGATCCTGTGCGGCGCGCCGGCCAAGCGCCAGGCCGTCACCAACGCCAAGAACACCCTGTTCGCGATCAAGCGCCTCATCGGCCGTCGCTTCGAGGAAAAGGAAGTGCAGAAGGACATCGACCTGATGCCCTTCACCATCGCCAAGGCCGACAACGGCGACGCTTGGGTGGAAGTGCGCGGCAAGAAGATCGCGCCGCCGCAGGTGTCCGCCGAGGTGCTGCGCAAGATGAAAAAGACCGCCGAAGATTATCTCGGCGAGGAAGTCACCGAAGCGGTCATCACGGTGCCGGCCTACTTCAACGACAGCCAGCGCCAGGCGACCAAGGACGCCGGCCGCATCGCCGGCCTGGAAGTGAAGCGCATCATCAACGAGCCCACTGCGGCCGCGCTCGCGTTCGGCATGGACAAGAAGCCGGGTGATTCCAAGATCGCGGTGTATGACCTCGGCGGCGGCACCTTCGACATCTCGATCATCGAGATCGCCGACCTCGACGGCGAACACCAGTTCGAAGTGCTGGCCACCAACGGCGACACCTTCCTCGGCGGCGAGGACTTCGACCAGCGCCTGATCGACTACATCGTGACCGAGTTCAAGAAGGAACAAGGCGTCGACCTGAAGAACGACGTGCTGGCACTGCAGCGCCTGAAGGAAGCGGCCGAGAAGGCGAAGATCGAGCTGTCCTCCAGCCAGCAGACCGAGGTCAACCTGCCCTACATCACCGCCGACGCCACCGGTCCGAAGCACCTGGCGATGAAGATCACCCGCGCCAAGTTCGAATCGCTGGTGGAAGACCTCGTCGAGCGCACGATCGAACCCTGCCGCATCGCGCTGAAGGACGCCGGCCTGAAGGTCTCCGACATCGACGACGTGATCCTGGTCGGCGGACAGACGCGCATGCCCAAGGTCATCGAGAAGGTGAAGGAGTTCTTCGGCAAGGACCCGCGTCGTGACGTCAATCCGGACGAAGCCGTGGCGGTGGGCGCCTCCATCCAGGGCGGCGTGCTGCAGGGCGAGGTCAAGGACGTGCTGCTGCTCGACGTGACCCCGCTGTCGCTCGGCATCGAGACCCTGGGCGGCGTGATGACCAAGCTGATCCAGAAGAACACCACGATCCCGACCAAGGCTTCGCAGGTGTTCTCGACCGCCGACGACAACCAGAACGCGGTGACGATCCACGTGCTGCAGGGCGAGCGCGAGATGGCCTCGGGCAACAAGAGCCTGGGCCAGTTCAACCTCTCCGACATCCCGCCGGCGCCGCGCGGCATGCCGCAGATCGAGGTCACCTTCGACATCGACGCCAACGGCATCCTGCACGTGTCGGCCAGGGACAAGGCCACCGGCAAGGAAAACAAGATCAAGATCCAGGCCAACTCGGGCCTGTCGGATGACGAGATCCAGCGCATGGTGCAGGATGCCGCCGCGCACGCCGAGGAAGACAAGAAGGCGCACGAGCTGGTCGACGCCCGCAATCAGTGCGACGCGCTGATCCACTCGACGAAGAAGGCGCTGGGCGAATACGGCGACAAGCTGTCGGCGGACGAGAAGTCCAAGATCGAGGCCGCGATGAAGGATGCGGAGGAAGCGATCAAGGGCAGCGACAAGGACGCGATCGAAGCCAAGAGCCAGGCGCTGGCGATGGCGGCGCAGAAGCTGGGCGAGCATATGTACGCCCAGGCGCAGGCCGAAGGCGGCGCCCAACCGGGAGCGGGTGCCGGAGCCCAATCCGCGGGCGGCAAGGCCGACGAAGCCGACGTGGTGGATGCCGAGTTCACCGAAGTGAAGGACAAGAAGTAATCGTCACTCTGGCGAATCCTTCGCGGCCGAGCCCCGCCGGAGCCCCGCTCCGGTGCCGGCTCGGCCTTTGCTTGAGACCAGACTGAGCGAAGCATCATGTCCAAACGGGATTACTACGACGTCCTCGGCGTCAATCGCGACGCCGGCGACGACGAGATCAAGAAGGCCTACCGCAAGCTGGCCATGAAACACCACCCGGACCGCAATCCGGACAACAAGGACGCCGAGGAGAAATTCAAGGAGGCCAAGGAGGCCTACGAGATGCTCTCCGACCCGCAGAAGAAGGCCGCGTACGACCGCTACGGCCACGCCGGCGTCGATCCGTCGATGGGTGCCGGGCCGGGCGCACAAGGCTTCGAGGGCGGTTTCGCCGATGCCTTCGGCGACATCTTCGGCGATCTGTTCGGCGGCGGCCGCGGCGGGCGCTCGAATGTCTATCGCGGCGCCGACCTGCGCTACAACCTCGAGATCACGCTGGAAGAAGCGGCGCGCGGTGCCGACAAGACGATCCGCATCCCCACCGTCGAGGAATGCGGCACCTGCCACGGCAGCGGCGCCAAGCCCGGCACCCAGCCCAAGACCTGCCCGACCTGCAACGGCCACGGCCAGGTGCGCGTGCAGCAGGGCTTCTTCTCGATTCAGCAGACCTGCCCCAAGTGCCACGGCACCGGCAAGATCATCCCCGACCCCTGCCGCGACTGCGGCGGCGCCGGCCGGGTCAAGAAGCAGAAGACGCTGGAAGTGAAGATTCCCGCCGGCATCGACGAGGGCATGCGCCTGCGCCACGGCGGTCACGGCGAACCGGGCGTGAATGGCGGCCCCCCCGGCGACCTCTACGTCGAGATCCACATCCGCAAGCACGCGGTATTCGAGCGCGACCACGACGACCTGCACTGCGAGATGCCGATCAGCATCTCCACTGCTGCGCTCGGCGGCGAAATCGAGATCCCGACGCTGGAAGGCATGGCGCGCCTGAAGATTCCGGCCGAAACACAGAGCGGCAAGGTCTTCCGCCTGCGCGGCAAAGGCATCAAGAACGTGCGCAGCCACGTCCATGGCGATCTGATGTGCCATGTCGTCGTGGAAACACCGGTGAACCTGACCGAACGGCAGAAGGAATTGCTGCGCGAGTTCGAGGAGATCTCCAGCGGCAACGCCGATCGTCACAACCCGAAAGCGAAGTCCTGGATGGACAAGGTGAAGGATTTCTTCGGCACCTGACCCGGTCCCCGGCACCCGCAGCCCTTGCAAGAACGCCCGCCGTCGGGACGATGGCGGACGCTTCTGTTAGCTGCAGAGTTCGACGCGGCGCGTGACCACGTTTTCGCTCAGGTCGAGGTCCACGACGGGCCCCGCCCCGAGTGATGCCTCAAGCGCGCCGCCAGGTCGTGCCGCCCGGCCCGTCCTCGAGAATGACTCCCGCGGCGGTGAGGTCGGCGCGGATGCGATCGGCTTCGGCGTAGTTCTTCGCCTTCTTCGCCGCGCTGCGGGCGGCGATCCGCGCCTCGATCGCGTCGGCATCCAGCCCGCCGGCGTCGGGCGCGCCAGCCTGCAGGAAGGCCTGCGGCTCGCGCCCGAGCAGGCCGAGCACACCGGCCAGCGCCTTCAACTGCTCAGCCAGCACCGGCGAGGCGCTGCGATTGACCTCGTTGGCGAGTTCGAACAGCGCCGCGACCGCCTCGGCCGTGTTGAAATCGTCGTCCATCGCCGTGCGGAAACGCCGGGCATGGGGCTCGTTCCAGTCGACCACGACGTCGCCCTCCACCGGCACCTTCCTGAGCGCGGTGTACAGACGTGTCAGCGCATTGCGCGCGTCCTCGAGGTGGGCGTCGGAGTAATTCAACGCGCTGCGGTAGTGGGCGCGCAGGATGAAGAAGCGCACCACTTCCGGGTCGTACTTCTGCAGCACCTCGCGGATGGTGAAGAAGTTGCCGAGCGACTTCGACATCTTCTCGTCGTCGACGCGCACGAAGCCGTTGTGCATCCAGTAATTGACGAAGGCGTGGCCGTGTGCCCCCTCGGACTGCGCGATCTCGTTCTCATGGTGCGGAAACTGCAGGTCCATGCCGCCACCGTGAATGTCGAAATGCGCGCCGAGCAGATCGGAACTCATCGCGGAGCATTCGATGTGCCAGCCGGGCCGGCCTTCGCCCCACGGCGACACCCACTTCACCTCGCCCGGCTCTTCGGACTTGGCGTGCTTCCACAGCACGAAATCGAGCGGATCGTTCTTGTCGGTGGCGACGTCGACCCGCTCGCCGGCCCGCAGCTCGTCGAGCGACTTGCCCGACAGCTTGCCGTAGCCCGGGAACTTGCGCACCGCATAGCACACGTCGCGGTTGGCGGCGACGTAGGCGAGGCCCTTCCGCTCCAGGCGCGAGATCAGGTCCTGCATCTGCGGCACGTAGTCAGTGGCGCGCGGCTCGTGGTCGGGTCGCAGCACGCCGAGGGCATCGGCATCCTCGTGCATCGCGGCGATGAAGCGGTCGGTCAGCGCGCGGATCGACTCGCCATTGTCCTGCGCCCTGCGGATGATCTTGTCGTCGATGTCGGTGATGTTGCGCACATAGGTCACGTCCAGCCCGCGCGCGCGCAGCCAGCGCGCGACCATGTCGAACACCACCATCACCCGCGCGTGGCCCAGGTGACAGAAGTCGTACACCGTCATGCCGCACACGTACATGCGCACCTTGCCGGGTTCGATGGGACGAAACTCTTCCTTGCTGCGCGAGAGCGTGTTGTAGATCGTCAGCATGTCGATTGGTGAGGGAAAAGAAGCGGACGCCAGCGGCCCGGCACACCTCGCATACCGGGGGCCGACACGGGCCGCTGCCGCAGGATGCAGGCCCCGGACTCACGCCCGCCGCAGCCGCCGGTTTGTGGCGACCCGAGTGATGCGGGTAAGATGGGTGGCTGTTCAGGACCGCTGGAAGGTGGGCAAGAATCCGGTCGGCAGTATAGCACGGGCCCCGGACCACCCCGCCCACGCCAGCTTGCGCGCGCCTACGGAGACCGCATGAAAAAACAGTTCCTCGCCCTTGCCGCACTCGCCTCGATCGCCTTGCCGTCGATCGCCGCCAACCCGATGGTGGAACTGCGCACCAGCCAGGGCGTGGTCGTCGTCGAGCTCTTCGCCGACAAGGCTCCGAAGTCGTCGGAGAACTTCATCCGCTACGTGAAGGACGGGCACTATGACGGCACCGTCTTCCATCGTGTCATCGATGGCTTCATGGTGCAGGGCGGCGGCTTCGACGCAGCGATGAACCAGAAGCCGACCCGCGCACAGATCGACAATGAGGCGAAGAACGGCCTGAAGAACGAGCCCGGCACGCTGGCGATGGCCCGCACCGGCGACCCCCATTCGGCCACGGCGCAGTTCTTCATCAACCTCGTGCCCAACACCTTCCTCGACTACCCGTCGCGCGACGGCTGGGGCTACGCGGTGTTCGGCAAGGTCGTGAAGGGCATGGACGTGGTCCAGAAGATCGCCAAGGTGCCGGTGAAGAACGTCGGCATGCACCAGAACGTGCCGGTGGAACCGGTCGTGATCCAGTCCGCCAAAGTGCTCGAGGGCAAGTGATCCCCCACTGCCCGCCTTCGGCGAATCGATAATCAGCACCCCCACAGGAGCCCACCCATGGCAGTCAAGCTGCACACCAATCACGGCGTCATCACGCTCGAACTCGACGCCGACAAGGCGCCGGTCACCGTCGAGAACTTCCTCGGCTACGTGAAGGCCGGCCACTACGACAACACCGTCTTCCACCGCGTGATCGACGGCTTCATGATCCAGGGCGGCGGCTTCGAGCCCGGCATGAAGCAGAAGCCGACCGGCGAACAGATCAAGAACGAGGCCGACAACGGATTGAAGAATGATCGCGGCACCGTCGCCATGGCCCGCACGCAGGCTCCGCACTCGGCCACCGCGCAGTTCTTCATCAACGTCGCCGACAACGACTTCCTCAACTTCCGTTCGCCCGACCTGCAGGGCTGGGGCTACTGCGTGTTCGGCCGCGTCACCGAGGGGATGGACGTGGTCGACAGCATCCGCAAGGTCAAGACCGGCTCCAGCGGCTTCCATCAGGACGTGCCGAAGGAAGACGTCGTCATCGAACGCGCCGAGATCGTCTGACCCCGTGTCCAGTCCCGCCGTGTCCCGCTCTGACAACGCAAGCGGCGGTCCTGCCGCCGTCCCGATGCCCGACACCGTCACCGCGGCGCTTCCGGCAGTGTTCATCTCGGACCTGCACCTCAGCGAGGACGAGCCCGAGACCGTCGATGCCTTCCTGGATTTCCTCGACGGTCCGGCGCGGGACGCCGCCAGCCTGTTCATCCTCGGCGACCTGTTCGAGTACTGGGCCGGCGACGACGATCTCGACACGCCCTTCAATGCAGGCATCGCCGGCGCGCTCCGCAGGCTGGCCGATCGCGGCGTCCAGATCCACTTCATGACCGGCAATCGCGACCTGCTGGCGGGCGAAAGTTTCGCTCGCGCCAGCGGCGCGCGACTGCTGGCGGACCCGTCCAGGGTCGATTTCGGCGAGTGCGCCGCCCCGATACTGCTCAGTCATGGTGACGCGCTGTGTACCGACGACGTCGCCTACCAGGCCTACCGCCGGCAGGTGCGGGACCCCGAATGGCAACGCGGATTCCTGTCCCAGCCGCTGGCTGCACGCAAGGCGTTCATCGAGGGGCTGCGCCAGAAGAGCGAGATGGCCAAGCGCGAGAAGGCGCTCGACATCATGGACGTGAATGCGGACGCGGTCGCCACGCTGCTTCGTTCCTGCGGCTACCCGATGCTGATCCACGGCCATACCCACCGCCCTGCCCGCCACGAGCATCGGGTCGATGGGCGCTCCTGCGTGCGCTGGGTGCTCTCCGACTGGCATGGCGCGGCGAGCTGGCTGCGCTTCGATGGCCGTGAGGTGACGACGAACGGCGCCATCGCGCGCTGACGCCTGCGATTGGCGCTGTGATCCGGCGCCGCCCTGTCCTATACCGATAGAAGCCCGGATCGTTGCTGCCCGCGCAGCGGCGAACGGTGTGGCCCAGCAGTGGCGCAGGGGCGTTCGGAACAGGAGCTCGCAGATGCCCGACAGTCATGACTTGCAGCCGACGCCCGCAGGCGTCTCGACGCCGCGCGACGGCAGCACGCTGCTGCTCGTCGCGACGCGCAAGGGCGCCTGGATCTTCCACGGCAATGCGGCGCGGACGGACTGGATGGTCGACGGTCCGCATTTCCTCGGTCACATCATCAACCATGTCGTCCTCGACCCGCGCGATGGCAATACGCTGCTCGCGGCGGCGAAGACCGGCCACCTCGGGCCGACGATCTTTCGCTCCAACGACATGGGCGCGACGTGGCACGAGGCTCGCCGTCCTCCCGCCTTCGCCACGGCGTCGGCAGGGGATGGCGGCCGTGCGGTGGATCATACGTTCTGGCTCACGCCCTGCCATGCGAACGAACCCGACGCGTGGTATGCAGGCACCTCGCCGCAGGGCCTGTTCCGCTCCGAGGATGGCGGCGACACCTGGAAACCCTTTTCCTGCATCAACGACGACCCGACCTACCGCACCTGGATGGGCACGGTGCAGGACGGCACGCCCGACGGGCCCAAGCTGCACTCGGTCATCGTCGACCCCCGCGACCCGGCGCACCTTTACGTGGGCATGTCCGGCGGCGGCGTGCACGAAACCGTCGATGGCGGGCGCAGCTTCACGCCGCTCCTGAAAGGGCTGGAGGTGGTGGAAGGATTCGACCCGGCGACGCCGACCTTCCACGATCCGCACTGCGTCCGGCTGTGCCCGGGTAACCCGGACCGGCTTTACCAGCAGAACCACTGCGGCATCTACCGCCTCGACCGACCCGGCGACACCTGGCGGCGCATCGGCCGCAACATGCCACCGGAAGTCGGCGACATCGGCTTTCCGATGGTCGTGCATCCACGCGACGCGCAGACCGCCTGGGTGTTTCCGATGGATGGCCAGACCGTGTGGCCACGCACCAGCCCCAACGGCAAGCCAGCCGCCTACGTGACGCGCGACGGCGGCGAAAGCTGGCATCGACTCGACCGTGGCCTGCCAGCCGAACAGGCCTGGTGGACGGTCAAGCGCCAGGCGATGTGCGCCGACACCTGCGACCCCGTCGGCCTCTATGTCGGCACCACCAGTGGCGAGTTGTGGATGAGCGACGTCGAAGGCGGAACCTGGACCTGCATTGCCCGCCATCTGCCCGAGATCTATGCGGTCGAAGCCTGGACCGGGCCGGCGCCTGCGTGAAGATGCTCGCCGTGAAGGTACTGATTCCCAGCCCCCTGCTGAGCTACACGCAGGCGCGCGCAGTCGAGGCCGACGGCGCGACGCTGGATGCACTGCTGGACGACCTGGAAAGACGTTTTCCCGGCATCCGCTTCAGGATGGTGGACGAACAGGCACACCTGCGACGGCATGTGCGCTTCTTCGTCAATGGCCGGCAGGTGTTCGAGTTGCGGCAGGCGCTGCAGCCCCACGACGAAGTGGCCATCGTGCAGGCGTTGAGCGGCGGCTGAGCACCGTTCGACGGCGCTCCGACCGCCCTCCGCACGGTAGCCGCGACAGCGTCCCGCGCGAACCTGTCTGCGCACTCAGCCGCGCAATCCTCGTTCGAGGTCCGCCTTGAGATCCTCGATCGATTCGAGGCCCACCGCCACGCGCAGCAGGCCCTCCCCGATCCCGGCGGCCGCGCGCGCCTCCGGCGTGATGCGCCCGTGGGTGGTCGTCGCCGGGTGGGTGATGGTGGTCTTGGTGTCGCCCAGGTTGGCGGTGATCGAGATCATCCGGGTGGCATCCACCACCCGCCAGGCTGCCTCGCGCCCGCCCTCTACCTCGAAGCTGACGATCGCGCCGCCCGACTTCTGCTGGCGCATCGCCAGCGCGTGCTGGGGATGTGAGGGCAGACCGGGGTAATACACGCGCACGACGCCAGGCTGTTGCTCCAGCCAGCGGGCGAGCGCCAGCGCATTGGCCGATTGCGCCTCCATGCGGATGCGCAGCGTTTCCAGCCCCTTCAGGATGATCCAGGCGTTGAACGGCGACAATGTCGGCCCGGCGGTGCGCAGGAACTTCAGCACCTCGTCAGTGATCGCCTTGCGCCCCGCCACCGCGCCGCCGAGCACGCGACCCTGCCCGTCGAGATACTTCGTCGCCGAATGGACCACGACGTCGGCGCCCAGCTCCAGCGGACGCTGCAGCACCGGCGAGCAGAAGCAGTTATCGACCGCGAGGATGGCGTCGGCGGCGTGGGCGATCGCCGCGACGCCGGCGATATCGACGACCTCGGTGAGCGGATTGGACGGCGTCTCGACGAAGAACAGCCTGGTGCGCGGCCGCACCGCGGCGCGATAGGCATCGAGGTCGGTCGCCGGCACGAAGCTGGTGTCGATGCCGAACTTGCTCAGGATGTTGCCGAACAGTTGCTGGGTGGCGCCGAACAGGCCATTGGAGGCCACGACATGGTCACCCGCCTGCAGCAACGCCATCGCCAGCGACAGGATCGCCGACATGCCCGACGCCGTGGCGACGCAGGCTTCGGCGCCTTCCAGCGCGGCAAGCCGGGTCTGCATTGCGGTCACCGTCGGGTTGGTGAAACGCGCGTAGACGTTGCCCTCCTCCTCGCCCGAGAAGCGGGCCGCGGCCTTTGCCGCATTCTCGAACACGAAGCTCGAGGTCAGGTACAGCGCCTCGCTGTGCTCGTTGAACTGACTGCGCTCTATCCCGGCACGGATCGCCAGGGTATCGGGGTCGAATTGATCGTTCATGCTGACGATGGGGCCGTGCCGTCGGCTCAGTGGTCGCCGGAGGCGAGGTTGAGATCGAGCTGACCTCCGTCGGAATCGTCGGCGTTGTCGCCTGAAGCCGGTTTGGCCTCGCCACGCTGGTTCTCGACGCCGTTCAGGTACTCCGCGGTGATGTCGCCGGTGATGTAGCAGCCATCGAAACAGGACGTCTCGAAGAAGTTGATCGAGGGATTGACCGCTCTCACTGCCGCCTTCAGGTCATCGAGGTCCTGGTAGATCAGGCCATCGGCACCGATCGCCTGACAGATCTCCGCCTCGTCACGATCCGACGCGATCAGCTCGGAGCGCGTCGGCATGTCAATTCCATACACATTGGCGTAGCGGACCGGCGGCGCGGCCGAAGCGAGGTACACCCTGACGGCGCCCGCCTCGCGCGCCATCGTCACGATCTCCTTGCTGGTGGTGCCGCGCACGATGGAGTCGTCCACCAGCAGCACGTTCTTGCCGCGGAACTCCTGCGGAATCGTGTTCAGCTTCTGGCGCACCGACTTACGCCGTGTGGCCTGCCCCGGCATGATGAAGGTACGGCCGATGTAGCGGTTCTTGACGAAACCTTCGCGGTACGGGAGTCCGAGCTTGTGCGCCATCTCCATCGCCGCCGGCCGGCTGGAATCCGGAATCGGGATCACGACGTCGATGTCGATATGGGGCTGGGTCCGCCGGAGTTTCTCGGCGAGGAACTCGCCCATCTTCACCCGCGACTCGTACACCGACACACCGTCGATGATGGAATCGGGGCGGGCGAGATAGACGAACTCGAACATGCACGGCGCCTCCACCGTTCTGGTGGCGCACTGACGGCTGTGGAAGTTGCCGCGGGTGTCGATCAGCACCGCCTCACCCGGAGCGACGTCGCGCAGCAGCTTGAATCCCAGCACGTCGACCGCCACCGATTCCGACGCCACCAGCCACTCGGCCCCCGCCTGGGTGTCGTTGCGGCCGATCACCAACGGGCGGATGCCATACGGGTCGCGGAAGGCGAGCAGCCCGTAGCCGGCGATCATGACGACCACCGCATACGCACCGCGGCAGCGCCGATGCACGCCGGCCACCGCGCGGAACACCGCTTCCTCGTCCAGCTTGAGGCCGTTGCAGGCTGCCTGCAGCTCGTGAGCGAGCACATTGAGCAGCACCTCGGAATCGGAATTGGTGTTGATATGGCGCAGGTCGGACAGGAACATCTCGCGCTTCAGTGCGACGGCGTTCGTCAGGTTGCCGTTGTGCGCAAGCAACAGGCCGAAGGGCGAGTTCACGTAAAAAGGTTGCGCCTCGGCAGCGTTGTACGCGGAGCCGGCGGTCGGGTAGCGCACATGGGCGATGCCCCAGTTTCCGGCCAGGTTGCGCATGTTGCGCGTGCGGAAGACGTCCCGCACCAGGCCCGAGCCCTTGTGCATGTGAAAGCGTCCGCCCTCCGACGTTGCGATCCCTGCCGCATCCTGCCCGCGATGCTGCAGCACCTGCAAACCGTCATACAGCAACTGGTTGACCGGAGTGGTGGCAACGACCCCAAGAATTCCGCACATGAAAACCTGCCTATCTGAAACGAACTTTGTCGGCCACCGCCTGTGGCAGCCAGGGTTTGGCGGCGATCACCGCCGTTTCCATCGGCGGCGAGAACATTGCCTGCGTCCACCAGGCCTGGGTCGAGAGGCCTGCAAGCCCTCCGATCAGCACCGCGACGAAGGCCACGGCCAGGCCGCGGAGGATGCCGAACAGCGCGCCAAAGAAGCGGTCGGTCGCGCCCAGCCCCGCAGCCCGCAGCAACTGGCGCAGCAGGTAGCGCAACAGGGCGGCGACCAGCAGCACGCCGACAACAATGAGCGCGACCCCAGCGACCTGACGCCAGCCAGGCTCGGCAATCAGGCCGCTGAAGAGGACGGCAGCGCTCTCGTTGTAGCGCCATGCCGCGACCAGTGCAAGCACCCAGGCGAACAGCGCCATGACCTCGCTGACGATGCCGCGCCACAACCCGACCGCCGCTGAAAGCGTCAGCACGCCGAGGAAGATGTAGTCGAATGCCGTCATCGTACGGCTCAGCGCGGGCTCAGCGCAGCAGCGTATCCCAGCGCCTTGAGCCGCGCGGCGGCCTTGTCGGCCGCATCGCGCCCTTGCACCGGCCCGACGCGGACGCGGGTCACGCTGCCCGCCTGCTCGGTGTAGGCGGCGAAGCCCCGGCCTTTCAGGTCGGCTGCGATGCGGGCCGCCTTGGCCGCGTCGCCGAAGGCTCCGACCTGGACGACGTAGGCCTCGCCGCGTGGTGAGGGCTCCTGACCACCGAGTGCCGCCCGTGCCCGCGCCGCTTCCGCCTCGGCCGCCGATGGCGCTGCCGGCCGTGGCTCGGTGCGCGGTTCGGGCTTCGCTTCGGGCCTGGGCTCGACGCGCGCCTCGGCCCGAGCGGCGGGTACCTGCGCCCCCATGGGTGCCCGTGCCGGGGCTTCGGGTTCGGCATTGACCGTTGCCGGCTGCTCCTCGGGCGGCGGCGCCATTTCGGCGTCGGTCGATGCCCGCTCGGCACCGCCGATCGGGCGCGACAGCGCACTGTCGGCGTCACGGTCCGGAATGGACACCTGGATGTCCTGGCTCACGGAGCGGGGTTCCTGATCCATCATCATCGGCAGCACGATGGCCGCCAGCAACGCCAGCGCGGCTGCCCCGACCAGGCGTCGGCGCGCACGTTTCTTGATCTCGAGATTGTCTGCGTCGCTCACCGGAAGACTCTTTCAGTGCCTTTGAGCCCGAACCGCCGCAAGCACGTCGGCCACGGTCAGAAAGGAGCCGAAAATCACGATTCTATCACCCTCGCCTGCACTCTCTTGCGCTGCGGCAAACGCCTCGGCGGCAGACGCGAAGCAACGGATGTCGGCGACGATGCCCGCGGCACGCATGCGTTCGGCCAGCTCCTCGGCCGCGAGTCCGCGCGCGCCTGGAAGATCGGCCAGCAGCCAGTGGTCGACCCGATCGCGCATCAGCGCGACCACGCCTTCCACGTCCTTGTCGCGCAACATGCCGAACACGCCGTAGGTTTCCGGATAGAAACCCATGTTGCCCAGGTTCTCGGACAGCACACCGGCCGCCTGAGGGTTGTGCGCCACATCGAGCACCACCGCCGGCCTGCCCGGCAGCACCTGGAAGCGTCCTGGCACGTCGACGAGCATCAGACCCTGGCGAATCGCCTGCATGGTGACCGGCACGCGGTCGCGCAGCGCGTCGAGCGCCGTGATCACCGCGGCCGCGTTCAACAACTGGTTGGCGCCGCGCAGGGCCGGATAGGCCAGTCCGGCGCGCTTGACCAGGGCCCCTCGCGCGGGCGGTTCGGCATAGCGCCAGTAACCCCACTGCTGCCGGTCGCCGCCGAAGCCGAAGTCCCGCCCGCTGATCCAGAGCCGTGCCCCCACCGCCTCGGCATGCGCCATCAGCGATGCCGGCGGCTGTGGATCGCCACACACCGCGGGACGGCCGGCGCGGAAGATGCCGGCTTTCTCGTAGCCGATCGCCTCGCGCGTGTCACCCAGATACTCCATGTGGTCCATTGCCACGCTGGTGACGATGGCGCAGTCGGCATCGAATACATTCACTGCGTCGAGCCGCCCACCGAGGCCGACCTCGAGAATGATCACGTCCGGCGCCACGCGCTGGAAGATGGACCAGGCCGCCAGCGTGCCGTGCTCGAAATAGGTCAGCGGCGTCTCGCCTCGCGCCGCCTCGACCGCGGCGAACGCATCGACGAGTTGCTGGTCGCTGGCATCCTTGCCATCGATGCGGACACGCTCGTTGTAATGCAGCAGGTGCGGCGACGTGTAGCAGCCGACGCGATAACCCGCTGCCAGCAGAATCGCCTCGAGCATGGCACAGGTCGAGCCCTTGCCATTGGTGCCCCCTACGGTGATGACGACCGACGACGGATCCTGTCCGAGGGCCGCCTTGACGGTCCTGACGCGTTCCAGCCCCAACCTGATCGTCTGCGTATGACGCCCTTCGAGCAGGGCGAGCCATTGGTCCAACGTTTGCGGCAGCAACATCTGATGGATCGCCCTCGCGCTTCAGGCGCCCACTGGCGCCTGGCGGGTCAGCAGCGCCAGCAGCCTGGCGAGCTGCTCACGCATCTGGCGACGGTCGACGATCATGTCGATCGCCCCCTTCTCGAGCAGGAACTCCGAGCGCTGGAAGCCCTCGGGCAGTTTCTCGCGCACCGTCTGCTCGATCACGCGCGGACCGGCAAAGCCGATCAGCGCGCCGGGCTCGGCGATGACGACGTCGCCCATGAAGGCGAAGCTCGCCGACACCCCGCCCATCGTGGGGTCTGTCAGTACGGTCACGAAAGGCAGCCTCCGGTCGGCGAGCTGGGTGATGGCGGCCGTGGTCTTGGCCATCTGCATCAGCGAGAACAGGCCTTCCTGCATGCGTGCGCCGCCCGAGGCGGTGACGCAGATGAAGGGCACACGCTGTTCGAGCGCCGCCCGCACGCCGCGGACGAAGCGTTCGCCGACCACCGAGCCCATCGAACCGCCGAGGAAGTCGAACTCGAAGCAGGCGACGACGACCGGCACCGTCAGGACGGCCCCCTGCATCACGACCATCGCGTCCGCCTCGCCGGTATCGGACACCGCGGCAGCGAGGCGCTCCGGGTACTTGCGCGAATCCTTGAACTTCAGCGGATCGACCGGCACCACCTCGGCGCCGATCTCGAAACGCCCTTCGGCATCGAGCAGCAGATCGAGCCGCTGCCGCGCCCGCAAACGCTGGTGGTGACCGCATTTCGGGCAGACGTTGAGATTGCTCTCTAGGTCGGAGCGATACAGCACCGCCTCGCAGGCCGGGCACTTGCTCCACAGCCCCTCGGGAATGGACTTGTTGCGCGCCGCCGATTCGCTGCGCTTGATCTTGGGCGGCAACAGCTTCTGCAGCCAGCTCATCGCTTCGCTCCCGCACTTGGCACGAGGGCGTCGAGCGCCTCGCGAATTCCGCGCATGAAGCCGGTGACCCTGGCCACCACCGCCTCGCGCGGACTCTGTTCGATCTCCTCGATGATGCGGCTGCCGATCACGACGGCATCCGCCACCGCAGCGACGCGTTGTGCGCTCGCCGCATCACGGATGCCGAAACCGACCCCGACCGGCATGCCGACCGCGGCACGGATGGCCGGGATGCGATGCGCCACCTCGTCGAGATCGAGCTTGCCGCTGCCGGTCACTCCCTTCAGCGACACATAGTAGATATAGCCGCTGCCGGCACGTGCCACGTCGGCGAAACGCTGTTCGGTCGAGGTCGGCGCGAGCAGGAAGATCGGATCGAGGCCTGACGCCTTCGCCGTTGCCGCGAAGTCGACGCACTCCTCCGGCGGGTAATCGACGACGAGCACGCCATCCACGCCCGCCGCGCGCGCGTCGGTCACGAATCGCTCGACCCCCATGGCCTCGATCGGGTTCGCGTAGCCCATCAGCACCACCGGCGTCGCGGTGTTCTCGACGCGGAACGTGCGCACGATGTCGAACACCTTGCGCAGGCTCATGCCCTGTGCCAGCGCCCGCTCGGACGCCCGCTGTATGGTCGGTCCATCGGCCATCGGATCGGAAAACGGGACGCCCAGTTCGATGATGTCGGCTCCTCCCTCCACCAGCGCACGCATCAGCGGCACGGTCAGGGCGGGGTCGGGATCGCCGGCGGTGATGAAGGGGATCAGCGCCTTGCGGCCTTCGCCCTGCAGACGCTGGAAAGTGGATTGAATTTTCGACATGTCGGAGTCAGAACGGGCCGCGATGCGGCCCGGGAGAGTGATCAGAACTGGATGCCGCAGCGGTCGGCGACGGTGTGCATGTCCTTGTCGCCACGACCGGACAGATTCACCAGCAGGGCACGGTCCTTCGGCAGCGTGGGCGCGAGCTTGGTCGCGTAGGCGAGCGCATGCGACGACTCCAGCGCCGGGATGATGCCCTCCAGCCGGCACAGATCGTGGAAGGCCTGCAGCGCTTCGGCATCGGTCACCGCGACGTATTCGGCACGGTGCGAATCCTTCAGCCAGGCATGCTCAGGGCCCACGCCGGGATAATCGAGACCGGCCGAAATCGAATGCGTCTCGATGATCTGTCCGTCCTCGTCCTGCATCAGGTAGGTGCGGTTGCCGTGCAGCACGCCGGGCCTGGCGTCGGCCGTGAGCGGCGCCGCGTGCCGCCCGGTGGCGATGCCTTCGCCCGCGGCCTCCACGCCGACGAGCCGCACGCCAGGCACGTCGATGTAGGGATGGAAGATCCCGATCGCATTGGATCCGCCGCCGACGCAGGCAATCACGTAATCGGGCTGGCGGCCGATCAATTCGGGCATCTGCACCAGGCACTCCTTGCCGATCACAGTCTGGAAGTCGCGCACCATCATCGGATAGGGATGCGGACCGGCGACCGTGCCGATGATGTAGAACGTGTCCGCGACATTGGTGACCCAGTCGCGCATCGCCTCGTTGAGCGCATCCTTGAGCGTCTTCGAACCCGATTCGACCGGCACCACGGTGGCGCCGAGCAGCTTCATGCGGTAGACGTTCGCCGCCTGGCGCTTGACGTCCTCCGACCCCATGTAGACGACGCACTCCATGCCGTAGCGCGCCGCCACCGTCGCGGTGGCGACACCGTGCTGGCCGGCACCGGTCTCGGCGATGACGCGCGGCTTGCCCATGCGGCGTGCCACCAGCGCCTGGCCGATGCAGTTGTTCACCTTGTGCGCGCCGGTATGGTTGAGATCCTCACGCTTGAGGTAGATCTGCGCACCACCGAGGGCGTCCGACAGCCGTCTGGCGTGGTAGATCGGGCTCGGTCGGCCGACGTAATGCTTCAGTTCGTACTCGAACTCGGCCATGAAGGCCGGATCCTTCTGGCAAGCCGCGTAGGCCTCGCGCAGTTCGACCAGGGCCGGGATCAGGGTTTCGGCAACGAAGACTCCCCCGTAGGGCCCGAAATGGCCGCTGGCATCGGGAAACTGGTAAGGCGTGTCAGCCATCTGCATCTCGAACTCCTGCTATGAACGCGGCGATCTTCGCCGCATCCTTGATTCCCTTCGCAATCTCCACCCCGCTTGACACGTCGACCGCCCACGGGCGGACACGACGTACCGCTTCGCAGACGTTTTCGGGATCGAGCCCTCCGGAGAGGATCAACGGACGCTCGAGGCCCGCCGGGATCAGCGACCAGTCGAAGGTCTGTCCACCACCGCCGTAACCTTCGACGAAGGCATCGACGAGAAGCCCCCGTGCGCCGGGATGTAAAGTCGAGAATTCTAACAGATCGACTCCCGGCCGCATCCTCGCCGCCTTGATCCACGGCCAGCCGTGGCGCGCGCAATCGACGTCGGACTCGTCGCCGTGGAACTGCAGCAATTGCAGCGGCACCCGCGACAGGGCCTCGGACACCCATTCCGGCTCCGGATTCACGAACAGGCCGACCGCGGTGACGAAAGGCGGCAGCAAGGCCGCGAGTTCGGCCGCGTGCTCGAAATTCACCGCGCGCGGGCTGGGCGGATAGAAGACGAAACCGACCGCATCTGCCCCATGGTCGACGGCCGCGCGCACATCCTCGGCCCGGGTGAGGCCGCAAATCTTGATTCGAGTTCGGGACATTCAGATCAGGGGAAGCTGGGGCATCGCGATGATACGCCCATCGCCCGGCAGCGACCATCGCGCAGGATAGCTCACCCCGCACAGATAGAGGCCATCCGGGGCGAAGGTCGGCGCGGCAAGGCTGCGATCTCGCGCCGCCAGTGCCTCGCCGAGCCAGTGCGGCGGATATCGCCCCTTGCCGACATAGACGAGCGCGCCGACGAGGTTGCGGATCATGTGGTGCAGAAAGCCGTCGGCGCGAAAATCGAACACGAAGCAGCCGCCTTCGTGACGGACGGTGGCCTCGCGCATGTGCCGCACCGGCGAGCGCGCCTGGCAGCCGGCAGCGCGGAAGGTGGTGAAATCGTGCGTGCCCACGAGGTAGCCGACCGCTGTCGCCATGGCGCGCGCATCGAGCGGCAGATGAAACCAGCCCACGCGGCCGGCCAGCAGCGCGGGACGCGTCGGCGCATTCACCAGCACGTAGCGGTAGCGCCGCTCGTAGGCGAGAAAACGCGCGTGAAAGTCCTGGTCGACCGCGGCCGCCCAGCGCACGACCACGGCACGGGGCAGGTGGGTGTTCACTCCGCGCACCCACGCCGACATCGGGCGCACGGCGGACGTGTCGAAATGCACCACCTGCGCGGTGGCGTGGACGCCGGTGTCGGTGCGTCCGGCGCAATGCAATCGCACCGGCTCGGCGGCAATCTGCATCAATGCCGCCTCCAGGGCATCCTGAACGGTGCGGCCATGCGCCTGGCTCTGCCACCCCTCGAAGGCATCGCCGGCGTATTCCACGCAGAGTGCGATCCGATTCATGTCAGGCTCCACCACAGCAGTCCACACAGCGCCAGCACGGCGAGCGCCAGTTCGAGCCTCCCGACGGGCTCGACCGTGAGAACCACTATCTCGCCGCCCTGCCCCTCGCCAGGATCCGACAGCCAGGCTCGCCAGTCCCTCGCCCTCCCTGCACCCGACGAATCAACATAGCGCAGTACGAGCAGCAGGCGCAGCGCGATGCGCTCCGCAGGCAGGCCGATCACCGACAGCGGGCGGCAAAGAACGTGCAGGCCGCCGACCAGTCGATCGACCGGAAGACGCTCCAGCAGGACGGCCACGCTGCAGATCACCGCGACCAGGCGCGCGAGATGTTCCAGCGCCAGGCCGAGGCCCTCGCGGGTCGGACTCGCATGCGGCCAATCGATGAAGGCGGCTTCGCCCGGCGTGAACCAGCCGAACAGCACGAGAATGGCGAGAAGCAGGAAGCGCGTACGCCGCAGCAGGCGCATCAGGCGTCGCGGAGCGGCAAGCCACGCGGCGCCGATACACGCCACGGTGAACGCGGTCAGCACACCGACCGGCATCGCCTGCACGAGCACGACGCCGCACAGCCACAGCAGCAGGAGGAATCCCGAATGCATCGTTCAGGGACAGCGGACCACCGCGCTTACACGGCGGGACGGCCCCGTGCGGCGCTCATCCGAGCCGGGCAACCATCTCGCGCGCACTGGCCTGCTGCTGTGCGCCGCCCTCGCGCAGCACCTCGTCCAGCAGTTCGAGCGCTCCTTCCTTGTCGCCCATTTCCTCGTAGGCGCGGGCAAGCTCGAGCTTGGTTTCGATCTCTTCGAAATTGTCCGGACGTGCCGCTTCCGCGGCAATTTCAGGCGCCACGGCCGGAGCCGGCTCCGCACCGGCTTCCTCGCCGAAGACATCCAGATCGAGATCGATGGAGGTCAGGTCGAGACTGGGCAAGGCCGACGGCTGGGATGCCGCCGGCTCGATGTCGAAATCGAAGTCGAGCAGGCTGGAGTCGAAGCTCGTCTTCTCGAGATCCATCTCGGCCGCCCCACCACCGGCCGGGGCCTCGGCGACCGCCTGCGGCACCGGGGCCGGAGCGGCCGCGCCGCTCGCGGACATGTCGGGAAGTTCGAAGTCGAGATCGAGCGCAGTCGCGTCGGGGTCGAAGTCGGGCACCGCAGACTCGATCATCGTCGCCTGCAGGTCGGCTGCCCCAGTCTCGATCCGGCCCGGAGCCTCGGCGGCCGACTCGAAGTCCATGCCAAGCGCGGTGGTTTCGGGTTCGAACGTCAGCGGCGACACGTCCATCGCCGTCGCCTTGAGGTCGGGCATGGCGTTGGCACCGGGCTCGAACTCGAGGTCGGGCAGATCGAAGTCGAACGCGCTGGCCGCTTCCATGTCGCTCGCGCCCGACGCCGTCGCGTCGCGGTCTTCCAGCGACGCCGGGACCGCTGCAGCGGCAGCGGGCTGCAGGTCCAGATCGCCGATATCGAGATCGAAAGTCAGCCCCTGGCCCGCGGACTCGTCCGCGGTCGCCTGCCCCTGAGTGTCGATGGACGCTGCCGCGGCGACCACGGGCGGCAGGGGGGGCTCGTCGAGGCCGAGATCGAAATCGATCACCTCCAGCTCCTGCGGCGGTTCCTCGGGCTCGGCGCCGACCGCGCCCAGGGCGGCAGCAGGCGCCGCGCCGGCACCACCCCTTTCTTCTCCATCCTTGGCGAAACGGTTCAGTTCGCCGGGCTGCGTCCAGGTTTCCCTGAGCTGGGGCTGGGTCGATTCCAGCGGCAGGGAGGCGGTGAAGTCCAGCGCCGAAAGGCTCTCGAACGGTTCGTCGACGGCAGCCGCGGATGGCCGCCCCTCCGACGCCGGGCCCTGTTCGCTCGCCCGTGCCTGAGCAGCGGTCGCGATCCCTGCCGCGGTGGCGAGACCTGCGGCGGCTGGGGAAATGTCGGTGCTCCGTGCGTCGCGGCCGGCATCACGGGCGACGCCCTGAGGACCGTACAGCGGATTATCGGGGTCGAGCTTGCGTCCCATCCCGGCGGCGCGCTCCCAGTCCGGACCGCTGCCGCCGGTGCGCGCATACAGATCGGTCGCAACCGTCTCGAACTGCTTGAGGCTCTTGCGTTGCGTATAGATCTCGAGCAGTTTCAGGTAGATCGCGGTGCGATCCGGGTCAGCCTTCAGCGCATCCTGCAGGATCTCCTCCGCCTGCGCGTCACGGCCGTAGGCCATGTAGACATCGGCTTCGGCAACGGGATCGACCCCTTCGTCGGTGTCGATCGCGGAGAGCCCCGACTGGCTGAAATCGGTCATCAGCACGCTGTTGCCCGTATCGACGCTCTGGCCGCCCGTTTCGCCGAAT
>SHNC01000073.1 GCA_004295105.1 Betaproteobacteria bacterium
CCTGAGCGGCGGTGCGTGGAAGGCCGGCATGCCCAAACCTCAGCCGGCGGGGCGCCCCTCCTCCGGCACCCGCCAGGGTGACAAGGTCGTCTATTTCCCCACCTGCGCCGGCCGCATGTTCGGCGCCGACACGCCCGAAGCCGCACTGTCGGCCACGGTGATCCGGGTGCTGGAGCGCGCCGGCTACGCCCCCATCGTGCCCGACGGTGTCGATGCGCTGTGCTGCGGCCAGTCATTCGCCAGCAAGGGCCTCGCCGACGATGCCGACCGCAAGTCGGCCGAACTCGAGGCCGTGCTGCGCCGCGCCAGCGAGGACGGCAAGTATCCGATCGTGCTCGACGCCAGCGCCTGCTCGCTGCGCATGAAGACTTTCCTCGCCGGCCGCCTGCCGGTGTACGACCTCGTCGAATTCGCCCACGACGCCCTGCTGCCGCGCCTGATGCTGACGAAGAAGGCCGACCCGGTGCTGATCCACCTGAACTGCAGTGCGCGCCGCATGGGCTTCGAAGCCAAGCTGACGAAGCTGGCGAAGGCCTGCGCCGAACAGGTGACGCTGCCGCCGGAAGTGAAGTGCTGCGGCTTCGGCGGCGACCGCGGCTTCGTCGTGCCGGAGTTGAACGCGCACGCGCTGCGCAAGCTGCACGCCGACATCCCCGCCGGATGCTGCGGCGGCTATTCGAGCAACCAGACCTGCGAGATCGGCCTCACCGCCGCCACCGGACTGCCCTACCGATCCATCGTCCATCTGCTGGACGACTGCAGCACGGAGGCAGCCCGCATGGCGACCTGCTGACCCCAAACCCACACAACAAGACACCGGCCGCCTGCCGCGAGCCGGGCGACACGCCGCACATTCCTGCGGCAATTCCTTGAACAAGCTGTTCCAAGTGCGTTTCTCGAGGAGGATTCACAAAATGCAAACATGGATGCAAATCTACGATCCACTGGGCAACCTCTGGTTGTCCTCGCTGATCGCCGCCCTGCCGATCTTCTTCTTCTTCATCGCGCTCGCCGTGCTGCGCATGAAGGGCCACGTCGCCGGCACCCTTACCGTCGCCATCGCGCTGGCGGTGGCCATCTTCTTCTACAAGATGCCGGTGTCCATGGCGCTGGCCTCGGCCGGCTACGGTTTCCTGTACGGCCTGTGGCCGATCGCGTGGATCATCATCGGCGCCGTCTTCCTGTACAAGATCACGGTGAAGACCGGACAGTTCAACATCATCCGGGCCTCGGTGGTGTCGATCACCGATGACCAGCGCCTGCAGATGCTGCTCGTCGGCTTCTCCTTCGGCGCCTTCCTCGAAGGTGCAGCCGGCTTCGGCGCGCCGGTGGCGATCACCGCGTCGCTGCTGGTGGGCCTGGGCTTCAATCCGCTCTACGCCGCCGGCCTGTGCCTGATCGCCAACACCGCCCCGGTGGCCTTCGGCGCGATGGGCATCCCCATCATCGTCAGCGGCCAGGTAACCGGCATCGACCCGTTCAAGATCGGCCAGATGGCCGGCCGCCAGTTGCCGCTGCTGTCGGTCATCGTGCCGTTCTGGCTGGTGGCGATGATGGATGGCTGGCGCGGCATCAAGGAGACCTGGCCCGCCATCCTCGTGGCCGGCGGCAGCTTCGCCGTCACCCAGTTCTTCACCGCCAACTACATCGGACCCGAGCTGCCGGACATCACCTCGGCGCTGGTGAGCCTGGTGTGCCTGACCCTGTTCCTGAAGAACTGGAAGCCGAAGAACATCTTCCGCTTCGACAAGCAGCACCACACCGAACTCGGCGAGGACCGCCACTACCACTTCGGCGAAATCGCCAAGGCCTGGTCGCCCTTCGTCATCCTCACCATCATGGTCACGATCTGGAGCCTGAAGCCTTTCAAGGCGCTGTTCGCCAAGGGCGGCGCGCTCTATTCGACGGTGCTGCAGTTCCCGGTGCCGATGCTCGACAACCTGGTGATCAAGATGGAGCCCATCGTCGCCAAGGCCACGCCCTACGCCGCGGTCTACAAGCTCGACCTGCTGTCGGCCACCGGCACGGCGATCTTCCTCGCCGCCCTGATCAGCATGATCATGCTCGGCATGAAGGGGGGCGATGCGGCGCGCGCGTTCAAGGAAACCGTGGTCGAACTGAAGCGCCCGATCTACTCGATCGGCATGGTTCTGGCGTTCGCCTTCGTCGCCAACTACTCGGGCCTGTCCGCGACCCTGGCCCTGCTGCTGGCCGGCACCGGTGCGCTGTTCCCGTTCTTCTCGCCCTTCCTCGGCTGGCTCGGCGTGTTCCTGACCGGCTCAGACACCTCGTCGAACGCGCTGTTCTGCTCGCTGCAGGCCACCACCGCGCATCAGGTCGGCGTCAGCGACACCCTGCTGGTGGCAGCGAACACCACCGGTGGCGTCACCGGCAAGATGATCTCGCCGCAGTCGATCGCCGTCGCCTGCGCCGCGGTCGGCCTGGTCGGCAAGGAGTCGGACCTGTTCCGCTTCACCGTGAAGCACAGCCTCGCGTTCGCGACCATGGTCGGCATCATCACCACGCTGCAGGCCTACGTCTTCCCGTGGATGATTCCGTGACGGCCGGCGCCGTCCGCTGAGTCCGACGCGACATCGTGCCAAAGACAGGAGGGCGGCCGGGAAACCGGCCGCCCTCCTGTCTTTTCCGCTACGCGTCCTGGTGGACCGCGCCTCGCGCGAGCTATTCGGTCTCCAGCCGGAAACCGACCTTCAACGTCACCTGGAAGTGCGCCACCTTGCCGTCCGTCACGTGGCCGCGCGTCTCGACGACCTCGAACCAGTCGATGTGGCGAACGGATTGTGCAGCGGTCTCAATTGCATTGCGGATGGCATCGTCGATGCCCGTCTTCGAAGAACCGACGACCTCGACCTTCTTGTATACATGGTCCGACATGATCTCTCCTGAGCGGGTGTGGGGATCAGAGCTTCTTGTGCGAGCCGTCGCAATAGGGTGGATTGGCCGTGTGCTTGCAGCCACAGAGAAACAGCGTACCCGTGTTCTCTGCGGTGAAAGCCACTGGACTGAACGGCCCGCCCTTGTGAGAGCCATCGCAGAACGGCTGGTTCTTGCTGTTGCCGCAGGCACACCAGAAATACTGCTTTCCGGCCTCCACATCGACCGCGTAGGGCGACTTCTGGGCGATGTGCGGCGAATTCTCGGACATGACGCGCTCTCCTTCTTGTTGTAAAGCGGGCTGGAAACCCGCCTGCCGGCGGGCCCGGGAACATTGCGCCCGGAGTGAAGACGCTGTCAATCGGGAGCGGTCCCGGGCTGCGGCCCCGCGTGATCGCCGTCTACCGCGAACATTTGCGGTGCCACGCGGGTCAACGCAGCGTCATCCGAGCGACGAGGTTTCGCCATGGACGTTCCCGCCCTTCTCGCCCGCCTGGGCGTCGCCGCTGACGGCGCGTGCGCGGGAACCCTGGCCGTGCGCACGCCGATCGACGGTCAGATCATCGCGCACCTCGCCCCCTCCACCGACGAACAGGCCGAGCAGGCCATGCGCGATGCGCTGCGCGCCTTCCACGCCTGGCGTGTGGTGCCGCCACCGCAGCGCGGCGAACTGGTGCGGCGCTATGGCAACCTGCTGCGGCAGCACAAGGCCGATCTCGGCGAACTGATCACGATCGAGACGGGCAAGATCCGCGCCGAAGGCCTGGGCGAGGTCCAGGAGATGATCGACATCTGCGACTTCGCCTGCGGCCTGTCGCGCCAGTTGCACGGCCTGACCATCGCCAGCGAGCGCCCCGACCATCGCATGATGGAACTTTGGCACCCGGCCGGCATCGTCGGCGTGATCTCGGCGTTCAACTTCCCGGCCGCAGTGTGGGCATGGAATGCGGCGCTGGCCTGGGTCTGCGGCGACAGCGTGGTGTGGAAACCGTCGGAGCGCACGCCGCTGACGGCGATGGCCTGTGCCGCGCTGTTCGAGCGGACGTGCGCGGACATGGGCGGCCTGCCTGCGGGATTGCTGAGAACGCTGATCGGCGGGCGCGATCTGGCCACCCGGCTGGCCGACGAGCGGCGTGTCCCGGTGCTGTCGGCCACCGGATCGTGCGCGATGGGCAAGGCGCTCGCACCGCGCGTCGCTGCCCGACTCGGGCGCGCCATCCTGGAACTCGGTGGCAACAACGCCGCCATCGTCTGCGCCAGTGCAGACCTGAAGCTCGCCGAACGCGCCATTACCTTCGCCGCCGTCGGCACGGCCGGCCAGCGCTGCACCACGTTGCGCCGGCTCATCGTGCACCAGAATATCCACGATGCGCTGCTCGCCCGGCTGCAGCGGATATGGCGACAGTTGCCGATCGGCAACCCGTTGCAGGCGGACACTCTCGTCGGGCCGTTGATCGACGCGGCGGCAGGCGAGGCCATGGACCTGGCTCTGCGCCAGGCGACGGCGGAGGGGGGTACCGTCCTCTGTGGCGGCGAGCGGATCGCCGATCCGGACTGCGCGGGCGGCTGCTACGTGCGTCCGGCGCTGGTGGAGATGCCGACGCAGACGGACATCGTGCGCCGCGAAACCTTCGCCCCCATCCTGTACGTGATGTCATGGCGTGATTTCGACGAGGCCATTGCGCTGCACAACGACGTGCCGCAGGGGCTGGCATCGTCCATCTTCACGCGCGAGCTGGGCGAAGCCGAGCGTTTCATGTCGGCTGCCGGCAGCGACTGCGGCATCGTCAATGTGAACGTCGGGCCGTCGGGCGCGGAGATCGGCGGTGCCTTCGGCGGCGAGAAGGACACCGGCGGCGGACGGGAATCCGGCTCGGACGCATGGAAGTCCTACATGCGCCGTGCGACCTGCACGATCAATCGATCGGCGGCCTTGCCGCTCGCCCAGGGGATCCGCTTCGAGGTCGAGCCCGACGCCGGGCCGCCGCACTGACGCCGGGGCGCTGCCGCGCGCCGCCTATGTGTCAGCGGACCGCGGCCTGGGGCACGGGGCAATGTTCCCCGACCCAGCGCGCCTCGGTTTCCATCTGCATGTCACCGCGCTCGGAACGGACGCTCACGCGCGTCGTGAAGCGCTCCGGGGAATCGATTCTCGCCTCGAATTCGCCGCTTCCCCTGGGTTCCGTGCAGATCAGTTTGCCATGCACGGTGCCGCGGCCCTTCGTGACCTCACCCAGCGTGCAGTTGCCTTCGGTCTTGCCCGAATAGAGGTTGTCCTGTCTCGCCTGCTCGGCCGTGATGCAGCTTCGCACCGTGCCGTCGTTGCCCAGCGTCACCCCACGCGCGGCCATCTGCTGTTCCAGCACGCGGCGGGTGTCGGGTGGAAGGTTCTTCAGGTGCTGCTGCAGTTGCGTCATCTGCGGCGAGAGGTCCGGCAGGCCGGCGACATTCATGCGTGTCGAGCGGAATTCCCACAGGCCCGGGCGGATGTCCGCGGCATGGGCGGTGGTGGCCGCGGACAGGACCAGCAGTCCGAGAGTAAGTCGTCGCAACGTCTTCATCGAGGAATTTTCCTTTTTCCTTGTATCGGTTTGATCTGCACTGGGCCTTGCGCCCATTGTTTGTCTCCGGCAACGACCAGGGGTTCCGCCTCGCCGCCCCTGGATCGACCGCCGCGCGACACGGTGAGGATCATGCGTCCATGCATGGCGGGAGGTCGTCCCGCGCCAGCCATCCCCCGCCGGCCGCTTCCCGCCAGGTCTCGATGTAAGCCGCCGCCTTCGCACCGGGACCATCCACGAGGCAGCGCGCCGGCACGCCGAAGCTCGCGGCGACGATCCAGCCATGCAGGCTGGTCCCCAGATAGGCGCAGGCATGCGCCAGCAGCGCACACAGGTCGAAGACGTGGTCGGAGGGCAAGATCTCGACTGACAGGTCGGGCGCGATCCCCGCGACGTGCGCCGCCATGCGCTGCAGCACCTCGGGGTCGTCGTGCCAGGGCGCGCGCCCGGCGCAGAACAGCACGATTCCCGCCTGCCGCGCCCGGGCTTCGGCAGCAGCGGCACGGGCGACGCGCGCCAGCGTTGCATCGTCGCCCCAGGCCGCCGCAAGCTGTAGTGCCAGCCACCGCGGCTGACGCTTCCTGAGTGTGGCGAATGCGGCCCCGGCCGCACGTTCGCCGATCTGCACACCGAACAGCCGGGGTGTTTCAACTGCGGGGTCCGGAACCAGACAGACCTGCACACCGCAGCGCTCCAGCGCACCCGCCGTGACGCGATCGCGAACGCAAACCACCGCGGCACCACGCAGCGCACGCAACGCCTCGCCCCGAAGCGCGGCGGGAAGGCCGTCGAGCGCCACACCGCCGACCCCGGCGAATCGGACGGTCCAATGCGCCGGCACATCGGCGGCACCGAGCAGGTAGGGCAGTTGCCGTCGCGTGCCGAGATATTGCGCAGCCCAAGCCCGGTGCCCTGCGGAATCGCGTCCGAGGCGAGCGATCACGCGCCGCGCCTCGTCCGGCGTCTGCAGCATGACCGCCGCCTCCCACGCCGTGGTGGTCAGGACCTCGCCGCCGACATGCACCAGTTCGGCAGGCTCGTGGCCGCAGGCGGCGACGACCTCGGCCAGCGCCCGGACCGCATGGCCGCCCCATGGACGCAGGTCGCGCGCGGCCAGCCCGGCGAACACCGGGTCACGCCCCGGGTGCTTGGCCTCGGCACAATGGGCGAGCAACAGGTCGCCGAAATTGTGGCGGTCGAAGGCGCCGAACAGGATCAGGCGCGGCGGCATCCGCGCGCTCGGTCGCGCACGCACGAAAAAGCCGCCCCCGGGGGAGCGGCCATCTCGTGCCTGCAGCGGATCACGTTGCCGTGAACAAGAACTCCGGCGCTCAGAGCGTTTCCATGCGCAGCTTCGTCACCTTGCCGGACACGACCGGCAGCGCCTCGATCTTGGCGATTGCGGCGTTGGCGTTCCGCTCCAGCGTCTGGTGCGTGAGCATGATGATGTCGGTCTGCGATTCGCCTTCGGCGGCCTCCTTCTGCAGCAGCGCCTCGATCGAGATGTCGCTGTCGGCGAGGATGCGGGTGATGTCGGCGAGCACGCCCGGCTTGTCGTCGACCCGCATGCGCAGGTAGTAGGAGGTGATGACCTCGTCGATCGGCAATACCGGCACGTCGCGCACCTGGTCGGGCTGGAAGGCGAGGTGCGGCACCCGGTGCTCGGGGTCGGAGGTGTGCAGGCGGGTGACGTCGACCAGGTCGGCGATGACGGCCGACGCCGTCGGCTCGGCGCCGGCGCCCTTGCCGTAGTACAGCGTGGCCCCGACGGCATCGCCCTGCACCAGCACCGCGTTCATCGCACCTTCGACGTTGGCGATCAGGCGTTTGGCCGGGATCAGCGTCGGATGCACGCGCAGTTCCACGCCCTGCTCGCGACGGCGCGCGATGCCGAGCAGCTTGATGCGATAGCCGAGCTGCTCGGCATAGACGATGTCGGTGGCGTCGAGTTTGGTGATGCCCTCGATGTAGGCCTTGTCGAACTGCATCGGGATGCCGAAGGCGATCGCGCTCATGATCGTCGCCTTGTGCGCCGCATCGATGCCTTCGATGTCGAAGGTCGGGTCGGCCTCGGCATAGCCCAGCGCTTGCGCCTCCTTCAGCACTTCGGCGAAGGACAGGCCCTTGTCGCGCATCTCGGACAGGATGAAGTTGGTCGTGCCGTTGATGATGCCGGCGATCCAGTCGATGCGGTTGGCCGACAGGCCCTCGCGCAGCGCCTTGATGATCGGGATGCCGCCGGCCACCGCGGCCTCGAAGGCGACCATGACGCCCTTCTTCTGCGCGGCACCGAAGATCTCGTTGCCATGCACGGCGAGCAGCGCCTTGTTGGCGGTGACCACGTGCTTGCCGTTGTCGATCGCCTTCAGCACCAGTTCCTTCGCGACCCCATAGCCGCCGATCAGTTCGACGACGATGTCGATCTCGGGATCGGCCACGACGGCGAACGCATCGTCGGTCAGCCGCACGCCGCCCCCGGTCACGCTGCGCGCGAGATCGAGATTCTTGTCGGCCACGACCGTGATGGTGATCGGACGCCCGGCGCGACGGGAAATCTCTTCTGCATTGCGCTTGAGGACGGTGAAGGTGCCGCCGCCGACGGGGCCGAGGCCGAGCAGGCCAACGTTGATCGGTTTCATTCAGTGTTTTCCGTGTGGTGATCGATGAGGGCTGGGGATGGATCGTGATCAGGTGCCGTGACGCTTGCGGTAACTCTCGAGGAAGCGTGCCAGGCGGGCGATCGCGTCGCGCAGATCGTCCTCGTGCGGCAGGAACACGAGGCGGAAATGGTCGGGGTCGGGCCAGTTGAAGCCGGAGCCCTGCACCAGCAGCACGCGCTCGGTCTCGAGCAGTTCCGCGATGAAGGCCTGGTCGTCCTCGATCGGGTAGACCTTGGGATCCAGCCTGGGGAACATGTACAGCGCCGCCTGCGGCTTGACGCAAGTGACACCGGGGATGGCGGTGATGAGCTGGTGCGCCAGGTCGCGCTGGCGACGCAGCCGTCCCCCCTCGGCCACGAGGTCGTCGATGCTCTGGTAGCCGCCGAGCGCGGTCTGGATCGCATACTGGCCGGGCACATTGGCGCACAGCCGCATCGACGCCAGCATGTTGAGGCCTTCGATGTAGTCGCCGGCACGGCGCTTGTCGCCGCACACCACCATCCAGCCGGCGCGGTAACCGCAGGAGCGGTAGTTCTTGGACAGGCCATTGAACACGAGGGTGAGCACGTCGTCCGACAGCGCGGCGACCGAGGTGTGCCTTGCGCCCTCGTACAGCACCTTGTCGTAGACCTCGTCGGCGTAGAGGATCAGGTCATGCTCGCGCGCGATATCGACGATCTCGCGCAGCACCGCGTCCGGGTACAGCGCACCGGTCGGATTGTTCGGATTGATGATGACGATGGCGCGGGTGTTGGGTGTGATCTTGGCGCGCATGTCGTCGAAGTCGGGCATCCAGCCCTTGCTCTCGTCGCACCGGTAATGCACCGGCCGACCGCCGGACAGGCTGACCGCAGCGGTCCACAGCGGGTAGTCGGGGGCGGGCACCAGCACCTCGTCGCCGGCATCGAGCAGCGCGTTCATCGCCATCACGATCAGCTCGGACACGCCGTTGCCGATGTAGATGTCCTCGATCGTGACGCCCTTGATGCCCTTCTGCTGGGTGTAGTGCATCACCGCCTTGCGCGCGGAGAAGATGCCCTTGGAGTCCGAGTAACCCGCCGCATTGGGCAGGTTGCGGATCATGTCCATCTGGATTTCTTCGGGTGCATCGAAGCCGAACGAGGCCAGGTTGCCGATGTTCAGCTTGATGATCTTGTGGCCCTCGTCCTCCATCTGCTTGGCGCGCGTCAGCACCGGGCCGCGGATGTCGTAGCAGACCTCGGCGAGCTTGGCGGACTTGCGCACCGGACGGGCAGCGGCTGCGGCCTCGGCCTTGACTGCCGATTCCGTGGGTACCGTCGCGAGTTCCAGAGTCTTCACCGCTTTCATGTCTGCCGTCCTGAGGTCGATGGGCTGGCGGTGCGCAAGACTGCACCACCAAAGGGAAAAATTGCTATCTTAGCCCTGCTGTCGCACTGCGGCAATTTGACGGCGATCGATCGCTCACCCGGCGGCTCCCACCCGCATGCTCCATCTGACACCATGAAGCTCCATCTCGACAAGAACGCCAACCTGAACATCATCACCGGCTACGGCGCCGACCACGTCCTGGTCAACCGGGTGCGGCACGATGGCAACCTGTTGATCACCGCCACGACCATCGTCGGCGGCTGGGCGCCGGGCGGCTACGCCGGGCTCACCGCTGACGACTTCGCCGCAGCGCGTGACCTCGGGATGGAGATCGTCATCATCGGCACCGGCACCCGCCAGCGCTTCCCGTCGCCGGTCCTGCTGCGCCCGCTGATCGATGCCCGCGTCGGGTTCGAGATCATGGACCTGGCCGCCGCCTGCCGGACTTACAACATCCTGGTCGGCGAAGGCCGGGCGGCAGCGGCGGCGCTGCTGTTCGACGCACCGGCCTGACGGCCCGGCGGCGCCCGCCGCAACCTGCCCGAAAGATCACCGTAACGCGATTGTCAGCGAAACACGGCTCCGCTACCCTGAGACGAAAACCCCGTCCGCCTCAGGAGACGACATGAGCACCGCGCTTGCCCCCGACTTCAGCCTCCCCGCCACCGCCGGCCAGACGGTCGCATTGAGCGCCCTGCGCGGCCGCAAGGTCGTGCTCTACTTCTACCCGAAGGACAATACGCCCGGTTGCACCAACGAGACGAAGGACTTCGGCGCCCACCATGCCGCCTTCGCCGCGGCCGGTTGCGAGGTCTTCGGCATCAGCCGCGACGGCCTCAAGAGCCACGAGAACTTCAAGGCCAAGCTCGAATTGCCCTTCGAACTGATCTCCGACCCCGACGAAGTCGCGTGCGAAGCCTACGGCGTCATGAAAATGAAGAACATGTACGGCAAGCAGGTACGCGGCGTCGAGCGAAGCACCTTCGTGATCGACACCGAGGGCCGGATCGCACGCGAATGGCGCGGCGTGAAGGTGCCCGGCCACGCCGAGGAAGTGCTCGCCTTCGTGCAGTCGCTGTAGGCGGACGCGCACCCGCCTGCAAGCCGGCGGGCACCTCCCGCGCCGATCGTCCCCCGGGCCCGCCCGCAGAGATCGCCGCGTCCCGAGCCCCTGCCCACGCGCCTCCGTCCATCTTCTGCCGCCCCCTCCGCAACGGCCCACCATGCCAGCCGAAGCCAAGACCGCCAGCCGCACCCGCCGCCGCAAGAGCGAACCCGCACGCAAGCTGTTCGTCCTCGACACCAACGTGCTGATGCACGACCCCACCAGCCTGTATCGCTTCGAGGAGCACGACCTCTACGTGCCGATGATGACGCTGGAGGAGCTCGACCATAACAAGAAGGGCATGAGCGAAGTGGCGCGCAACGCGCGCCAGGCCAGCCGCATGCTGGACGAGATCGTCAGCACCGCGGCCGACGGCATCGAGAGCGGCATCGACCTCGACGGACCGTCGCGCGGCCAAGGCACGGGCAAGCTCTTCCTGCAGACCGAGGCCATCGACGTGCGCCTGCCGCAGGCCCTGCCGACCGGGCGCGGCGACAACCAGATCCTCGCCGTGGTCATGCACCTCGCCGGCTCGCACCCGGAGCGGCCGGTGATCCTCGTGTCCAAGGACATCAACATGCGCATCAAGGCCCGCGCACTGGGCCTCGACGCGCAGGACTACTTCAACGACAAGGTCCTCGAGGACACCGACCTGCTGTACACCGGCACGCGCGAACTGCCGTCCGACTTCTGGGAAGCGCACGCCCGCAACATGCAGTCGTGGAAGGAGGAAGGCCGTACCTACTACCGCCTGTCGGGGCCGCTGGCGCCGGAACTGACGATCAACGAGTTCGTGTTCCAGAACGGCGACAATCCGCTGCAGGCCTGGGTCAAGGAGAAGGACGGCCGCAGCGTGGTGCTCGAGACGCTGGTCGACTACAGCCATCACAAGAACAATGTGTGGGGGATCACTGCGCGCAACCGCGAGCAGAACTTCGCGCTCAACCTGCTGATGAACCCGGAGATCGACTTCGTCAGCCTGCTCGGCCAGGCCGGCACCGGCAAGACGCTGCTGACGCTGGCTGCCGGCCTCACGCAGGTACTGGAAACGAAGCGCTACGCCGAGATCATCATGACCCGCGTGACGGTGCCGGTGGGCGAGGACATCGGCTTTCTGCCCGGCACCGAGGAAGAGAAGATGGCCCCATGGATGGGCGCCCTGGAAGACAACCTCGACGTGCTCAACGGCACTGCCGGCGAGGGCGGCGACTGGGGCCGCGCCGCCACCCGCGACCTGATCCGCAGCCGCATCAAGATCAAGAGCCTGAACTTCATGCGCGGTCGCACCTTCCTGAACAAGTACCTGATCATCGACGAGGCGCAGAACCTGACGCCGAAGCAGATGAAGACGCTGATCACCCGCGCCGGCCCCGGCACCAAGGTGGTGTGCATGGGCAACATCGCGCAGATCGACACACCCTACCTCACCGAGGGCTCGTCGGGCCTGACCTTCGCCGTAGATCGCTTCAAGGGCTGGGAGCACTCCGGTCACATCACGCTGCAGCGCGGCGAGCGCTCGCGTCTCGCGGACCATGCGGCAGAGGTTCTCTGAGCGGCAACACTCGCGGCCCGGCCATCCGGCCTGCGCTGAAGGTCACGGTTTGACGGCGCGGCAAGTGCGATTGAGTACGTGGCTCGAATCCGGCGCGGCGGGGCCTCGCCTATAATCGGCGCATCGCGTGTCGTTCGAGCCCTCATGAGCACCACCGCCGCACAACAACTGCTGGTCGGAGCCAGCACGGATTTTCTCCGCCACTTTTCGCCGTTCGACCGCATGGAGCCAACGGCGCTGGGCTATCTCGCCCAGCATGCGGTGCTCGGCTTCCACCCGCGTGGCAGCGAGATCCTGACGCCGGAGATGGGGCCTGCGCGCCACTTCTACATCATCCAGCGCGGCAAGGTGCAGGCGCGCCAGACGGGAGCGGCGGTCGTCACCGAGTACGCCAGCCTGACGATGGGCCCGGGCGAATGCTTCCCGATCGGGGCGATCTCGGCGCAGCGTCCGTCCACGAATGCCTACGTGGCCGTCGACGACAGCTTCTGCTTCCAGATCACCGCCGACGAGTTCCTGCATCTGATGCAGATCAGTCCGGTCTTCCACCTGTTCTGCACGCAGTACATCGCCAGCTTGCTGAACCAGTCGCGCCAGCAGATGCAGACGACCTTCGCGCAACGTGCCGCCGAGCAGCAGACGATGACGACGCCGCTCGGCCAGTTGCTCAAGCGCGAGCCTGTGTCGGTGTCGCCCGACACCCGCACCCGGGCGGCGCTGGAGAAGATGAACGAGCTGCACATCGGCTGCATGGTGGTGACCGACGCCGAACAGCGCCCGCTCGGCATCCTGACGCAGAGCGACCTGCTGCCGCGCGTGGTGCTCGCCGGATTCGATCTCGAGCGGCCGATCGGCGAAGTCATGACGGCGAACCCGCACCAGTTGCCCGTCACCGCCTCCGCCTACGACGCGGCGCTCGAAATGGCCACGCACGGCGTGCGCCACCTGCTGGTGGTCGACAGCCGTTCGCGGCTGAAAGGCGTGATCTCGGAGCGCGACCTGTTCTCGCTGCAGCGCATCAGCCTGCGCCAGATCCGCGCCGGCATCGAGAATGCGACCGACGTCGACGCCCTGCAGCACGCCAGTCGCGACATTCGCCAGCTTGCCCTGAACCTGATTGCTCAGGGAATCGGCGCCGAGCAACTGACCCAGTTCATCTCGGCGCTGAACGACGCGCTGACGCGACGCATCATCGAACTCGCGCTCGATCGCCACGATCTCCTGGGCGTCGACTTCGGCTGGTTCGCGTTCGGGTCCGAAGGCCGCCACGAACAGACGCTGTCCACCGACCAGGACAATGGCATCATCTGGCGCTGCCCCGAGCTGCAGGACGTGGATGCGGTGCGCAAGCGCCTGGTCGCGTTCGGCCGCGAGGTGAACCAGAACCTCGCCGCCTGCGGGTTTCCGCTGTGCAAGGGCAACATCATGGCGAGCAACCCGGACCTGTGCCTGACGCTGGACGAGTGGAAGGAGCGCTTCGGCGACTGGATCCGCGAGCCCGACCCGCAGGCCCTGCTCAACGCCTCGATCTTCTTCGACTTCCGCGTTCTGTATGGCAACGAGCGCCTCGGCGACCAGTTGCGCGCCTGGCTCAACAAGCTGTCACGCACCAGCACCAACTTCCTGCGCATGATGGCTGCCAACGCGCTGCAGGTTCCGCCGCCGCTGGGCCGGATCCGCGACTTCGTGGTCGAGGACGACGGCACGATCGACCTGAAGAAATGCGGCGCACGCCTGTTCGTCGACGCGGCACGCATCATCGCGCTGCGCACCGGGGTGGACTCGAGCAGCACGGTGCAGCGGCTGCGCCAGGCGAGCGGCAAGATGGGCGTGTCGGCCGACGAGGTATCGGCCATCATCGACGGCTTCCACTTCATCCAGTTGCTGCGCCTGCGCTCCCAGCACCTCGAGACGGAGCACGACGCCGCGGGCGACAATCGCATCGACCCCGACACGCTGAACGAACTCGACCGCCGCATCCTGAAGGAAGCCTTCCGTCAGGCGCGCAAACTGCAGCTTCGTCTCAAGCTCGACTATCAGCTCTGAAACGCCATGAACTGGATATCGCGCATCATCGGCGGCCGGGGCGACAGTGAAGCTCTCGATCCGGGCGTGGCCGAAATCCTCGCGCACTGGCAGTCCCTGCCGGATGCGGATCTCGGCCGGGCTCACTTCGAAACCCGCTACGTCGTCCTCAACACCGAAGCGACCGGCCTGGATCTCGACAGCGACAGGCTGCTGGCCGTCGGCGCGCTGGCAATCGACGCCGGGCTGATCTCACCCGGCGACAGCTACTACGCGACGCTTGAAGATGCACCGAGCCTCGCGCTTTCCCGCCTCCTCGCCTTCGCGCGCAAGGATCCGGTGGTCGTGTTCAATTCCGCGTTCAACCTGGGCATGCTCGAACCTGTGCTCGACCAGAGGCTGGGCGTCAGCCTCGACGTCCAGCCGATCGACCTCTATTTCCTGTTGCCGGCGCTGTTCCCGGAGCGCCGAGGCAGCCCGGCGCGCCTTGCGGACTGGATGGATTCCTTCGCCATCGAAACCTTTCAGCGACACCACGCGCTGGGCGACGGCTGGGCGATCGCCCAGCTTTTCCTCGCCGCCCAGTCGCGCGCCCTCGCACAGGGTGCCGGCTCCCCGCGTGCCCTGCAGGAACTCGAGCGCGCCTACCGGCAGTACCGGCGCAAAGCCTGAGCGCAGCCCGGCCTCCTGCCATTCCCCCCACGGGGCCTCATCGGCAGGCTCCAGGACCCTTTCCGCAACGCCGGTGCATCGTGGGAAGTTGCGTTTACAATCGCGACCGACCTGCGTATATTCCGCCGAATGCGTTTTCGACCCATAATTCTGACTCTGCTGCTGAGCCTGTGCGCCACGAAAGCGGCAATCGCAACCGAGCAAGCGCCCGATGCGGCCGCAGCGGCCACTCCGGCGTTTCAGCGCTATACGGCGGCGGCAGGAGAACTGGTCGACCAGGCGATGAGCTATCTGGGCATCCGCTACCGTTTTGGAGGCACCTCGCCCGAAACCGGGCTGGACTGCAGCGGCCTGGTGATGAATGTGTTCCGCAACGCCATCGGCCTCGACTTGCCAAGAACCGCGGCCGAAATGGCGAGAATGGGCGAGAACATCGGCCGCCAGGAACTGAAACCGGGCGACCTGGTGTTCTTCAACACGATGCGTCGTGCCTTCTCGCACGTCGGCATCTACCTCGGTGACGGCCAGTTCGTGCACGCTCCGTCCAGCGGCGGCATGGTACGCGTCGAAAGCATGGGCAACAGCTACTGGGCTACGCGCTTCAACGGCGCCCGTCGCCTGGTCGAGGACGATTCGGGCTCCTCGAGCCTCGTGCTGGCGCGCTGATCGCGCCGTCACCCGCTCCGACGTACCCGCGTCGATGATCGGCGCCGCTTCGCCAGCCGCTTCTTCCCGTATCTTCCCGCTTCATCCCCCTCAGCGTACCGTACCTCCGTGGCAGGTATCGCAGCGCGGACCCATGCGCCGTCCCAATGCCTGCTGCAGGGCACACACGGAACGGCGGCAACATACCACCGTAACTTGTTCCCGCGTCGCTGCTTCGCGAAAGCGCTGCATGACGTTGTGGCCGATGAAGTCGGTGAACAGGATCACCATCTGGATGCCGGATGGCAGCGCTGGCCCTCGCCGCTGATGGCTGCTGTCGCGCCCGCTGACGTGCGCGGCCACGCGTATGCCGAACTCGCCGAGCACGTCGGGGATGTTGCCAAGACGATCGGCGCCGACGATGAGTGCATTCATGACGATCCTTTACGAGAACGATTCGCATTTGCATTTTACCTAGATACGAATCGTTTGCAATTGCGAATTCATCTCGTTAATATCGCTCCCGCTCCTACCGTCCACCAGAGGCTTACGCATGATGCTGAAAAAGGTCCTCCTCCCGACGCTGCTGGCCGCGCTCGGTGCCACCACGATGCCCGCTCAGGCAGCCGATACCGAACTGAACCTGTATTCCGCACGCCACTACCAGACCGATGAGGCGCTGTACTCGGATTTCACCAGGCAAACCGGCATCAAGATCAACCGCATCGAGGCGAAGGAAGACGAGCTGCTCGAGCGCATCCGCAACGAGGGCGCCAACAGCCCGGCCGACGTGTTCATCACCGTCGACGCCTCGCGCCTGGCCAAGGCCGATGAGCTCGGCATCTTCGCCCCGGTCAAGTCGAAGGTGCTCGAGGACCGCATTCCGGCTCACCTCCGCACGCAGGACTGGTACTCCTACTCGACGCGCGCGCGCGTGATCGTCTACAACCCCGAGCTGGTGAAGGCCGAAGAGGTGCAGACCTACGAGCAACTGGCCGATCCGGCGCTGAAGGGCAAGGTGTGCACCCGTTCGGGCAGCCACCCGTACAACCTGTCGCTCGGCGCGGCGCTGATCCAGCACGTCGGTGCGGCGAAGACGGAGGAATGGGCCCGCGGCCTGGTCGCCAACTTCGCCCGTGCGCCGAAGGGGGGCGACACCGACCAGATCAAGGCGGTCGCGGCCGGTGAATGCGGCGTGGCCATCGCCAACAGCTACTACCTCGCGCGCCTGATGAACTCGGACAAGCGCGACGAGCAGGCCGTCGCGGCACGCATCAAGGCGGTGTGGCCCAACCAGCAGAGCTGGGGCACGCACATCAACATCTCGGGCGCCGGCATGCTCAAGAACGCGCCGCACAAGGAGGCGGCGGTGAAGTTCCTGGAGTATCTCGCGTCCGACCAGGCGCAGGCTTACTTCGCCAACGGCAACAACGAGTGGCCGGTAGTGGCCGGTGTGAAGGTGGACAACCCGGCGCTGACCAGGCTCGGGCCATTCAAGGCCGACACCCTGCCAGTTGGTGATCTGGCCAAGACGGTGGCCGAAGCGCAACGCATCTTCGACCGCGCCGGCTTCCGCTGATCGGCCTCAGGCGGTCACGCCTGGTCGCCTCCAGACGTCGAGGAGCCCGCCGGCTCGGGCTCCTCCGCAAGACGAGGCGGCACCACGCCGTCGTCCTCTTCCATCATGCTGCGGTTGCGGCCGCTGTCCTTGGCCCGATAGAGCGCTTCGTCCGCACGCGCAAGCGCTTCGGCCGGATCGACGTCCCCGGCCCGAAGTGTCGCCACGCCGATGCTCACCGTCACCCCGATCTCGCCGAGTTCCCCGCGGACGGGACTACCTGCCACCAGCCGCCGCAGGCGCTCCGCGGTGCGAAAGGCGCCGACCAGGTCGACGCCCGGCAGGAGAATGGCGAACTCCTCACCGCCGAGACGCGCGAACAGGTCGCTGTCGCGCAGCCGCGCCCCGACCAGCGCGGTGAAGTGCTTGAGCACCTCGTCGCCTCCAGCGTGCCCCCACTGGTCGTTGATGCGCTTGAAGTGGTCGAGGTCCAGCAGCACCACCGCGGCGCGCCCGAGCTTGCGTCGCACGCGCCCGAGTTCGTTGGTGAGCGCCGCATCGAAATAGCGGCGGTTGGCAAGCCCCGTCAGCGGATCGCTGGTGGCTTGCTGAACCAGCCGTTCCTCCAGCGCCTTGCGCGGCGAGATGTCCTGGTGAATGCCGACGACGCGGACCGGAGCCCCCTCCTCGTCACGTTCGATCACGCTGCCCGAGGCCAGCACCCACACCCAGTGTCCATCCTTGTGGCGCAGGCGATGCTCGCAGGAATAACGTGCCGTCTCGCCGCGCAGATGCGGCTCCAGCGACGCCCGGATGACCGGCCAGTCGTCCGGATTCACCCGGGTTTCCCAGCTTTCCAGGTTCGGCTCGATCTCGGTCGGCGCATGGCCGAGCATGCCGGCCCACTGCGTGTCGTAGCTGACCCAGCCGCTCGGGATATGCCAGTCCCACAGCCCCAGCGAAGCCGACTCGAGCGCCAGCGCAAGGCGCCGCTCGCTCGCGGCGAGTTGTTCCTCGATCCAGCGCCGATCGGTGATGTCGCGACTGATCCTGATTTCGCCCAGCAGCGTGCCATCGTGAGCCCGGAAGGGGATGCACATGGTGTCGAGCAGCCTGCGCCCACCGTCGCGACAGAGCACCCATTCCTCGCGGCGTTCGGTCGCCGCCAGGGGCTGCGACCGCGTGGCCGCCCCACCCGGCGGCCAGGGCCCCATCCCCGCCAGCTCGGCATCGGTGCGCCCGAGAATGCCGTTCTCCGTACGCCCGAGGCAATCCGCGAACGCGGTGTTGCAGCCGAGATAAGCACCCCGCGTGTCCTTGAAGGCGATCTGGTCCGGCGCCGAGTCGATCAATGCACGGAGCAGCGCACGCTCGCCGGCCAGTTCGGCGTGGGGGCCGCGCACGCCCGACACGAAGAGCGCGCGGTAGATCATGACGAAGGCGGCCACCTTGTACAGGTGGCCGATGACGTTGAAGATGTCCGAGACCTCGGTGTACCAGGTCAGGAACAGTTCGGCCAGGCCCAGCACCCAGGTGGCAGCCGCCAGCCATGACAGCGTCTCGTCGCGCTCGCGTCGGCCGCGCCGATGCAGAAGCACCGCCACCAGCAGATGGAACGCCGTCAGGCCATATTCCACACCGATCTTCAGCGACGTCAGGCCGACGCCGGGGATCATCGTACGGGGCAGCCAGTCGTGCTTGAACAGGGCCAGCCACCACCACGACGCGGCGAGGGCGAGCATGGCCGCGTTGACCAGCGCAGCCTTGCGGGCCGACCAGCGCTCTGCAGGAAGAAACACCACGACGAACAGCCCACAGGCCGCGACGAGGCGTCCTGCAAGCCAGAGGTTGATCGCCTTTTCCGCGCCACTCGCGCCGAGGAACTCGGGCATGCCTTCGAACACCAGCGTATGGCCGAAGTCGATCACCGCCACGCACAGGAATACCGCCCCCAGCCACACCAGGCGGCTGCCGCGCTCGATTTCGCGAAGGTTCCAGCCCAGCGCGAAGACCATGGCCGACACGGCGATGGCGATGAATTCGAGCGCCGTGTGCAGGGGCAGGTACTGGCGGGGATGGGCGAAGAAGCTCGCCGACGGCAGCAGCATGCCCAGCGCGAGCAGCGCGGTCGATACCATCATCCAGAAGGCCGGCCGCTGCCAAGCCTTGCGGTCGGCCGCGAGGCCTGCAGTCATCGAGTGACCCATTGAGCATCCATCCCCCGGCGCGTCGCCGGCATGCCTTTCCAGTTCATGATCGGGGCCGCGCCGGACGTCACCGCTTGGCGCCTGATCTTCGCGCGCTCGCTCACTTTCCCCGCCGCCGCACGATCTGGCGCGAGATGGCGAACATCGGCAGCAGACCGACGGCGACGATGGTCAGCGCCGCGGTAGACGCTTCGGCCAGGCGCTCGTCGGCGGCGAGCGTGTGAGCCTGCGTCGCCAACGTGTCGAAGTTGAACGGGCGGATGACGAGCGTGGCGGGCAACTCCTTCATTACATCGACGAAGACGAGCAGCACGGCCGTCAGCAGCGTGCCGCGCAGCATGGGCACATGCACCCGGCGCAGGGTCTGCCACCGGCCCAGTCCGAGGCTGCGCGAGGCGTCGTCCATGCTGGGGGTGATCTTGGCCAGGCTGCCCTCGACCGCCTGCAGGGCGACGGTCAGGAAGCGCGCCAGGTAGGCATAGATCAGCGCGGAAATGCCGCCGGTGAGGAGCAGACCGGGATTGACGCCGAACGAAGCCTGCCACCACTGCGCCAGTTGCGTGTCGAGCCGGGTGAGCGGGATCAGCACGCCCACGGCGATCACCGAACCGGGCACCGCATAGCCCAGGGCGACGACCCGGTTCAGCAGTTGCGGCAGGCGCGACCGTGCCAGCCTCGCCGCATACGCCAAAATCAGCGCCAGCAACACCGCCAGCACCGCCGTCAACGCCGCCAACAGGAAACTGTTGCGCGCCAGGTGCACGAAGCGCGCGCCGAACTGCGCATCGCCCTCGGTCAGGGCCATCCTCAGCAGCAGCCCGGCCGGCAGCACAAAACCCAGCAGCAAGGGCATGAAGCAGGCAAACGCGGCCAGCAGCCCCCGGGCGGCGGACAGACGCAGGCGGGTCGGTGCGGCCTGCTGGCGCGAGGTGTTGTGAAAGCGCGCACGCCCGCGCGTCGCACGCTCCAGCGCCAGCACCAGGACGACGAAGCCGAGCAGCAGCGCCGACAGTTGCGCAGCGGCGATGCGGTCCCCGAGCGAGAACCAGGCCCGGTAGATGCCGGTGGTGAAAGTCTGCACGCCGAAATAGGAGACCGTGCCGAAATCGGCCAGGGTTTCCATCAAGGCCAGCGCGACCCCCGCCACGACCGCCGGTCGGGCGAGCGGCAGCGACACACGAAAGAAGCAGCGCCACGGCCCAAGGCCCAGCGAGCGGCCCGCCTCCAGCATGCCGCCGGCACGCTCGAGAAAGGCCGCCCGCGCCAGCATGTAGCAATACGGGTAGAGGACGAACATGAACATCGCCACCGCCCCGCCGACCGTGCGCACATCCGGAAACCAGTAGTCGCCGGCACGCCAGCCGAAGGTCTCGCGCAAGGTCGTCTGCAGCGGGCCGACGAACTGCAGGAAGTCGGTATACACATAGGCCATCACATAGGCCGGCATGGCCATCGGCAGCACCAGTGCCCATTCGAAGAAGCGGCGCCCGGGAAAATCCAGCATCGTCGTCAGCCACGCCGCCGTCACGCCGATCGAGCCCACCCCGAGCCCGACCCCGATGCACAGCACCACCGTGTTCAGCACGAATTCACCGAGTACGGTATGGGCGAGATGCGCCCAAGTCTCGCCGGTGCCGCCGACGAAAATGTTCGACAACACCGACAGCACCGGCGCGGCGATCAGCAGCGCGATCAGCGCGGCCGTCGCGCTGAGCGCGAATCCGCTCTGGCCAAGACGCGCGAGCGTTCCCGACCCACCCATGGATTTCATCGTGATTCCGTTGTTGTTGGTTCGTGCGCGGCGCCCTGACGCGCCGTCTTCAGCGCCAAATTATAATTGATCGCATTTGGCCTGCCCCGGTGCAATAATTCCGCCAGATTCCATCCGGCAAGGCCTTTGCCCGTCGTCCGCTCAACGCAATGTCCCATCTCGAACTCATCGACATCGATCTGGCCTTCGGCCGCCACGAGGTCGTGCGTCAGCTTTCCTTGCGCCTCGAAAAGGGCCGCATCGGTTGCCTGCTGGGCCCGTCGGGCTGCGGCAAGACTACCGTGCTGCGCTGCATCGCCGGCTTCGAACCGCTTGCCGCCGGCGAGATCCGTCTCGATGGCGTCACCGTCAGCGGCGCCCGCACGCACGTACCGCCCGAGCGGCGCCGGATCGGCATGGTGTTTCAGGACTACGCGCTGTTTCCGCACCTGACGGTGGCTGACAATGTCGCCTTCGGCCTGAGCAGCGAGAGCGCGGCGACGCGGCGCGAACGCGTCGGCGAACTGCTCGGCCTCGTCGGTCTCGCCGAACATGGCGGCAAGTATCCCCACGAGATGTCGGGGGGCCAGCAGCAGCGCGTCGCCCTCGCCCGCGCGCTGGCGCCACGCCCCAGCCTGCTGTTGCTCGACGAGCCCTTCTCCAATCTCGACGTCGAACTGCGCGAGCGGCTGTCGTACGAAGTGCGCGACATCATCAAGGCGACGCACACCACCGCCGTTCTCGTCACCCACGACCAGCACGAGGCCTTCGCCGTAGCCGACGACATCGGCATCATGAACCAGGGCCGCATCCAGCAGTGGGACACGCCGTACAACCTTTACCACCGGCCGGCCAACCGCTTTGTCGCCGACTTTGTCGGCCAGGGGGTGTTCCTGCCCGGCCTGGTGCTCGACGAGCACCAGGTCGAGGTCGAACTCGGCACGCTGAGCAGCGCCATCCCGCTCGAGTGCAGCGTCGGCTGCAGCGAGTGCGGCAAGTCGTGCAGGGTCGATGTGCTGTTGCGTCCCGACGACATCGTGCATGACGACAACAGCCCGCTGAAGGCACAGGTGGCGCACAAGGCATTCCGCGGCGCCGACATCCTTTACACGCTGCGACTCGCCAGTGGTGCCAAAGTCTTGTCGCTGGTGCCGAGCCATCACAATCATTGCATCGGCGAGCGCATCGGCATTCGCCTCGACGTCGATCACGTGGTGGCGTTCCGCAATGAGGCGGTCCAGCCTGCCCGCGAGGCCGTGATCCAGTTCGTCGCATGATTCCCTGGCTCGTGGGGCGGCCGGCGTTTCCGCCCGTCGACCGCGCACTTGCCGATCCCAACGGCCTGCTCGCCGCAGGCGGCGAACTCAGTCCGTCGTGGCTGCTCGAAGCCTATCGGCACGGCATCTTTCCCTGGTTCAGCGAGGGCGAGCCGATCCTCTGGTGGAGTCCGGATCCACGGCTGGTCCTGCTGCCCGCCGAAATCCGCATCAGCCGTTCGCTGCGCAAGCGTCTGCGACGCGGGGAGTTCGAGATCCGCCTCGACACCGCCTTCGCCCGCGTCGTGGCCGCCTGCGCCGCACCGCGCCGCAGCGGCAGCGGCACGTGGATCACCGGCGGCATCCAGTCCGCCTATCGGGCGATGCATGAACTGGGGCATGCGCACAGTGTCGAATGCTGGCAGGACGGCGAACTGGTGGGCGGGCTGTACGGCGTGGCGGTGGGTCGCGTGTTTTTCGGCGAATCGATGTTCGCGCACGTGACCGATGCCTCCAAGGCGGCGCTCGCGCATCTGGCGCGGCTGCTGGCGCTACGCGACTATGCCGTCATAGACTGCCAGATGACCACCGCCCACCTGCAGTCGATGGGCGCCCGCGAGATTCCGCGCACGCTGTTCGCCGAAGGCCTGGCGCGCTGGACACGGGAAGGTCCACCGCCGGAAAAGTGGACGAGCGATGCGCTGGCATCACTGTCGTGGGACTGACGCCAAACCGACTTTCGCAGGCCGACTTTCGCAGGAATTGCACGATGCAGAGGGACTATCCTTACGCGCTCATCCAGTTCTACGCGACGGCGCCGTACGCCTGCTCCTACCTGCCCGATCGCAATGCGCGATCGCAGGTCGCGACGCCCGGCCACCTCATCGATACGACGCTGTACAGCGAACTGGTGAGTCGCGGATTCCGCCGCAGCGGTGTGTTCACCTATCGTCCGCATTGCGACGACTGCAATGCCTGCGTGCCGGTGCGCATCCCCGTCGCACGCTTCGCCCCGGCGCGCAGCCAGCGGCGCGCGTGGATGCAGCATGCCGGGCTGCGCCCCTTCGAGCATCCGCTGACCTATTCCGAGGAACACTACGCCCTCTACCAGCGCTACCAGGCCGCGCGCCATCCGGGCGGCGGTATGGACCTCGACAATCGCGAGCAGTACACCCACTTCCTGCTGCAAAGCCACGTCGACACCCGCCTGGTGGAGTTCCGGGAGGGTGAGACGCTGCGCATGGTGAGCGTGATCGACCGGCTCAACGACGGGCTTTCCAGCGTCTACACCTTCTTCGACCCCGACATCACTCGCGCCGCCTTCGGCACCTACGGCATCCTGTGGCAGATTGAGGCCTGCCGCCAACTGGATCTGCCCTATCTGTACCTGGGCTACTGGATCGCCGAAAGCCCCAAGATGGCCTACAAGGTCCGGTTCAGGCCGCTGGAGCACTACCGCAACGGCGAGTGGGTGCCACTGGACGCCGCGCCACGCTGATATTGCATCGCACAACACGCAGTCGGTTCGCTACAATCGGGCGATGCTCTACGACATCGTCCGCCCCTTCCTGTTTTCCCTCGACCCGGAAACCGCCCACGACTTCACCATCGGCGCGCTGAGCGTCGCCGGCCGTCTGCTGCCCGCCGCAAGCCCCGCGACAGGCGACGCGGTCGAGGTGATGGGCTTGCGCTTCCCCAATCGCGTCGGCCTGGCCGCCGGGCTCGACAAGAACGGCGAGGCCATCGACGGCCTGGCACGACTCGGTTTCGGCTTCCTCGAGATCGGCACCGTCACACCGCGCCCGCAGCCGGGCAATCCGCGCCCGCGCATGTTCCGCCTGCCTGAGGTGCGCGCCATCATCAACCGCATGGGCTTCAACAACCATGGCGTAGACGTGCTGGTCGCGAACGTGAAGGCGGCCAGGTTCCGGGGCATCCTCGGCATCAACATCGGCAAGAACTTCGACACCCCCATCGAGCGCGCAGCCGACGACTACCTCGCCTGCCTCGACAAGGTCTATGCGCTGGCAAGCTACGTCGCGGTCAATATCTCCTCGCCCAACACCCAGAACCTGCGCCAGTTGCAGGGCGAATCCGAGCTCGACGACCTGCTCGGCCGACTGAAGGCGGCACAGACCCGGCTGGCGGACGCGCACGGACGCTACGTGCCGCTCGCCCTGAAGATCGCACCGGACCTCGAATCGGCGCAGGTCATCAACATCGCCGACGCGCTGCGCCGCCACCGCATCGATGCGGTGATCGCGACCAACACGACGATCGCGCGCGACAAGGTGCAGGGCGTGCGTTTCGGCGAACAGGCGGGTGGCCTGTCGGGCGCGCCGGTGTTCGAGGCATCGACTGCGGTCGTGCGCCAGCTCGCCGCAGCGCTCGGCGGCGAATTGCCCATCATCGCCGCGGGTGGCGTGCTGGACGGGCGCGGCGCGCGCGCGAAGCTGGAGGCGGGCGCGGTGCTGGTGCAGCTCTACAGCGGACTGATCTATCGCGGACCAGGCCTCGTGCGCGAGTGCGTACGGGCGACGATGCAAGGCTGATCCCCGCGCCGCTGCGCTGCAGCGATGCCGTCGACACGCTATCCTGTGTTCAGAGCCGGGGGCTTTTCCCACGTCGAGCGGGCATGCCCGAACCCGGCGCCATCGGAGGTTGACGCGAATGACGACGGATCGCATCCACTTCATCCTCAACGGCCGCGATGTGGTCGTGGCCGACCTCTCGCCCACCATGACGCTGCTGAACTGGCTGCGCGAGCGTGCCGCCCTCACTGGCACGAAGGAAGGCTGTGCCGAGGGCGATTGCGGGGCCTGCACCGTGCTGCTCGCCGACGTTCGCGAGGGCCGGCTGCGCTGGCGCAGCGTCAATGCCTGCCTGCAGTTGCTGCCGACGCTGCATGCACGGGCGGTGTTCACTGTCGAATCGTTGAGCGCCCCCGGCGCGGCGCTTCATCCCGCCCAGCGCGCAATGATCGACTGCCATGGCTCGCAGTGCGGTTTCTGCACCCCCGGCTTCGTGATGTCACTCGCGGGCCTGCTGCAGACCGACGCCGCGGCCGACGAACGGGCGATCGCCGACGCCCTGTCCGGCAATCTGTGCCGTTGCACCGGCTACCGCCCCATCCTGGCGGCCGCGCAGCGCATGTACGCGCTCGACAGACCCGACACCGGCGCCCTGCCGCCGCCGGCCTGGGATCCAGCAGGAACCGACGCCGAAGCGGCGTTGGTCGGGCGGCTCGATGCCATCTCGGCGCTCGGCAGCCTGCAGGTCCGCCATGCTGGCGGCGAGTTCGCGGCCCCGCGCAGCCTGGCCGAGCTCGATGCCTTGCTGGCGACGAACCCGGACGCCACCCTGCTCGCCGGCGGCACCGACGTCGGTCTGTGGGTGACCAAGCAGTTGTGCGCCCTGCCCCGCCTGCTCGACCTGCTGCGGGTGCCCGAGCTCGCGGCCGTGAGCGAATCTGGCCGCGCGCTCGAGATCGGCGCCGCGGTATCGCTGGAGGAGGCCTTCGCCGCGCTCGGACGCCACTACCCCGAAGCCGACGAACTGTGGCGCCGCTTCGGCTCGCGACCGATCCGCAACGCCGGCACCCTGTGCGGCAACATCGCCAACGGCAGCCCCATCGGCGACTCCATGCCGGCGCTGATCGCCCTCGGCGCCCGGCTGCTGCTCAGGCGCAATGGCGCCACGCGCGACGTCGCGCTGGAGGCCTTCTATCCTGCCGACCGCAGCGTCCCGCGCCTTGCGCCGGGCGAATTCGTGCAGGCGGTGCGTATCCCGCTGCCGTCGCCCACCGCATCGCAGGCCGCCGAGTTGTCAGCCGACACCTTGTCAGCCGATACGTTGCCGGCCCATCTGCTGCCCGCCGGCGGCGCTGCCGCGCACGCGCCGGATGGGTTCCACTTCCGCACCTGGAAGGTGTCGAAGCGCCATGACCAGGACATTTCGGCCGTCTGCGGCGGTTTCGGCCTGACGATTTCCGGCGGCATCGTGCGTGCGGCCCGCCTGGCCTTCGGCGGTATGGCGGCCACGCCGCGGCGCGCGGTGCAGGCCGAAACAGCGCTGCTGAATCGCGTCTTCGACGCTGCCGCCCTCGCCGATGCCCAGGCGGCGCTCGGACGCGACTTCAGTCCCATCAGCGACATGCGTGCCAGCGCAACCTACCGCATGCAGCTCGCACAGAACCTGCTGACGCGCCTCCATCGCGCGCTGTGCGGTATCGCAGATGCGGACCTGCCTGCCCCTCCGCACCGGGTCGACACGCGCATGGCGCCAGTTGCCCAGCCCGCGCGCGCGCACGAGGCGACCTCGCTGCCGGACGGCGCCAGCGGCCAGCCGCTGCCACATGAATCCGCACTGCTGCACGTGACCGGTGCCGCGCACTACACCGACGATCTGCCCGAACCTCGCGGCACGCTGCATGCCGCGCTGGCCCTCGCCCCCCATGCGCACGCGCGCCTGCAGGCCGTCGATGTCGCTGCGGCCCGCGCCCTGCCGGGCGTGGTTGAGGTGTTGACGGCGGCGGACATTCCCGGTGTCAACGACTTCGGTCCGGTGGTCGAGGACGACCCCATCCTCGCCGACGGCGAGATCCGCTTCCACGGCCAGCCGTTCTGCATCGTCGTCGCCGACAGCGTCGACGCCGCGCGCCGCGCCGCGCGCCTTGCACGTGCGGAATGCGAGCCGCTGCCCGCGCTGCTGAGCATCGAGGACGCACTGGCCGCGGGCAGCCGCGTGCTGCCCGACACCCGCATGGTCCGTGGCGACGCGGACGCCGCCGTCGCCGCCGCCCCACGCCGCCTGAACGGCTCGGTGCGCTGTGGTGGCCAGGATCACTTTTACCTGGAAGGCCAGATCGCACTCGCCGTCCCGCGCGATGACGGCACGATGCAGGTGCATTCGGCCACCCAGCACCCGGGTGAAGTGCAGTTGCAGGTCGCCAACGCGCTCGGCCTGGACGCGAAGGACGTCGTCGTCGAATGCCGGCGCATGGGCGGCGGCTTCGGCGGCAAGGAAAGCCAGCCCGGACAGATCGCCGCGCTTGCGGCCATCGCCGCAAGGCGCGTCGGCCGGCCGGTGAAGCTGCGCCTCGATCGCGACACCGACATGATCATGACCGGCAAGCGACACGACTTCCGCTTCGACTACGAGGTGGGCTTCGACGACGATGGCCGCATCCTGGGGCTTCGCATGCAGCATGCGGTCCGCGCCGGCCACTCCGCCGACCTCAGCGGCGCGATCGCCGACCGTGCGTTGTTCCATGCGGACAACGCCTACTACCTGCCTGCGGTCACGGTCGATTCGCTGCGGCTGCGCACGCACACCGTGTCCAATACGGCTTTCCGCGGCTTCGGCGGGCCGCAGGGCATGTTCGGCATCGAGGAATTGATCGACGCCATCGCCCGCGCGCTGCGCCTCGATCCGCTGGACGTGCGCAAATGCAACCTCTACGGCATCGGCGAACGCGACCTCACCCCTTATGGCCAGCGCGTCACCGACAACGTCCTTCATCGCCTGGTGGATGAACTGGAGGCGGACTGCGACTACCGCGCACGCCGCGCCGCGATCGTTGCGTGGAACGCGGGCAGCAAGGTGGTCAAGCGCGGCCTCGCGCTGACGCCGGTGAAGTTCGGCATTTCCTTCACGACCACGCACCTGAACCAGGCCGGCGCGTTGCTCCACCTTTACAGCGACGGCACCGTGCTGCTCAACCACGGTGGCACCGAAATGGGCCAGGGCCTGTTCACCAAGGTGGCGCAGCTTGTCGCCGACGAGTTTCAGATCGACATCGGCGACGTCCGCGTCAGCGCCGCCGACACCTCCAAGGTGCCCAACGCCTCGGCGACCGCGGCCTCCAGCGGCACTGACCTCAATGGCAAGGCGGCGCAACAGGCGGCACGCAAGATCAAGGCGCGGCTGGCGCGCTTTGCCGCCGAGCGATACCGCATCCCCCAGCACGATGTGACCTTCCGCCGCAACGAGGTCGTCATCGGTCGCACGGCGATGCCCTTCCGCGAGCTCGTGCTCGAGGCTTGGAAGGCGCGCGTCTCGCTGTCGGCGACCGGCTTCTACCGCACGCCCGACATCCACTTCGACCGCTCAACCTTCACCGGCCGCCCGTTCTACTACTTCGCCTACGGCGCAGCCTGCAGCGAGGTCGCGATCGACACGCTGACGGGCGAAGCGCGGGTGCTGCGCGCCGACATCGTGCACGATGCCGGACGCTCGCTGAACCCGGCGCTCGATCTCGGCCAGGTGGAAGGCGGTTTCGTGCAGGGCCTCGGCTGGCTGACGATGGAAGAGCTGTGGTGGGATGAGGCCGGACGCCTGCAGACCCATGCGCCCTCGACCTACAAGATTCCGGCGGTGTCCGACCTGCCGGCCGACTTCCGTGTGCGGCTGTGGCCGCGGGGCGAAAACGTCGAGGACACGGTCTTCCGCTCCAAGGCGGTGGGGGAACCGCCCCTGATGCTGGCGCTATCGGTGTGGCATGCGATCAAGGATGCGATCGCCTCGGTATCCGACCACGGGCTTGCGCCGCGGCTGAACGCCCCCGCGACCGCCGAGGAGATCCTGCGCAGCCTGAACGACTTGCGGGCGCGCAGCGGCCAGCAAGGCTCGTTGGCCACTGCCGGTCAGGACGCCGCCTCCGGCGGCATGACTGCCGCCCCCCTCATCTCCCCCGCATGACCAGCCTGGATCTGCTCGATGCGCTTGCCGCGGCGATCGCCGACAGCCGCGCAGTGGTGTGGATCACGGTGATCGGTGCGCGCGGCTCGACGCCGCGCGAAGTGGGCGCATCGATGCTGACGGACGCGCAGGCGAGCATCGGCAGCGTGGGAGGCGGACAACTGGAACTGTGCGCCATCGCACGGGCGCGCTCGCTGCTGCGGCACGGCACCGCGGGCGTCGCGCCACCCAGGCAGGTGGAGCGCTTCCCGCTCGGCGCTCGCCTCGGCCAGTGCTGTGGCGGCGAGACGACCCTCGCCTTCGACCTCGTGCTGCCGTCGCAGGCCGGCTGGGTGGCCGATGCGCGCGCGGCACTGCAGGCGGGCACCGACTGGCGTGCCCTGCTCGCAGCCCACCTTCCCGCCTGCGCCTTTCCGGTCCAGCCGCGGCTGCCGGTGGCGTTGTTTGGCGCCGGCCATGTCGGTCGCGCGCTTGCCGCCCTGCTCGCCCGCCTGCCTGTCGCGCTGACATGGATCGACAGCCGGGACGAAGCGTTTCCGTCCGAGCCCGGCGGGGAGGTTCGCTGCATTGTCAGCGATGCGCCCGAGTCGGAGGTGCGCAGCCTGCCGTCGGCGTGCGCGGCCATCGTGATGACTCACAGCCACGCTCTCGATCTGGAAATCGTGCATGCCTGGTTGCGCCGCGGGGACTTCCGCTTTCTCGGCCTGATCGGCTCGCGCAGCAAGCGGCTGCGGTTCGAACATCAGTTGCGCATGCGCGGGCACGACGATGCGGCTCTGGCGCGGCTCACCTGCCCGGTCGGCATCGAGGGCATCCGCGGCAAGGAACCCGAAGTGATTGCAATCGCGATTGCGGCACAATTGCTGCGCCTGCACCCGGAACCGGATCGCCGCCAACCATGACGGAAAATCACGCATCCCCGAGCATCGGTTCGCCAATGCCGCGCGCAGTGCGCGGCGAGATCCTGTACTTCACCGGCGACCCGGCCGCACTCGGGGAGCGTGCTCTCGCGCACTTCGACGACGGCCTGATGCTGTTGCGCGACGGCCGCGTCGAGGCGGTCGGCGGGGCTGCAGATCTGCTGCCACGCCTGTCGGCCGACATGCCGCTGGACGACTATCGCGGCAAGCTGATCCTGCCCGGTTTCATCGATACCCACATCCACTACGCCCAGCTCGATGTCATCGCCAGCCATGGCGAGCAGTTGCTGAACTGGCTGCAGAAATACACCTTCCCGGCGGAAGCGCGCTTCGCCGATCCGGCGCACGCGGCCGCGGCTGCGGACTTCTTCTGCGACGAGCTGCTGCGCAACGGCACCACCACCGCGCTGGCCTTCGCCACCGTGCATCCCGCCTCGGCCGACGCGCTGTTCGCCGCCGCATGCGCCCGCCGGATGCGCATGATCACCGGCAAGGTGCTGATGGACCAGCACTGCCCGGCCGACCTGTGCGATACAGGCACCACCGGTGAAGCCGAATCACGCGCGCTGATCGAGCGCTGGCACGGCCGCGACCGCCTGCTGTACGCCGTCACGCCGCGCTTTCCCGCCACCTCGTCGGCCGCGCAAATGCACGCGGCGGCGCGGCTTTTCGCCGAATATCCCGGCCTCTACCTGCAATCGCACCTCGCCGAGAACCGCGATGAAGTAGCCTGGATCGGCCGCATGTATCCCGCGGCGCGCAGCTACCTGGATGTGTTTGCGCGTTTCGGCCAGCTCGGGCCGCGCAGCGTGTTCGCGCACTGCATCTGGATCGACGACGAGGATCGGGAACACATGGCCGACACCGGGGCGGCGATCAGCTTCTGTCCCACCTCCAACCTGTTCCTCGGTTCGGGCCTGTTCGACCTCGGACGGGCGCGGGCGCATGGAGTACGCGTCGGCATCGGCACCGACGTGGGCGCCGGAACGAGCTTTTCCATGCTGCAGACCCTCGGTGAGGCCTACAAAGTGCTGCAGTTGCAGGGGCAGCCGCTCGGCGCCGAAGAGGCCTTTTACCTTGCCACGCTGGGTGGCGCACGCAGCCTTCACCTGGAAGGGCGGATCGGCAGCCTCGCGCCCGGCTGCGAAGCCGACTTCGTGGTGCTCGATCCGGCGGCCACGCCGCTCGTCGCGCGCCGCATGGGCGGCTGCACGACACTGGCCGAACGCCTGTTCGTGTTCATGACGCTGGGTGACGATCGGGCCGTGTTCGCCACCCATGTGCTGGGCGAACCCGCCTGGCGACGCTGATCCCGCTGGGCGCCGCCGCTCAGGCGCCGTGCTTCTCGCGCACCATCTGCTCGACGAGCCGGATCACGCTGGCGCTGGCGTCCTCGGCGGCCTCGAGCGCTTCGACCACCCGCTCGCGCGTCCTGTCGTCGCGACTGTCGCCGTCGCGGACGGCGTCCAGCGCCTTGCGCACCTGCGCGTGGACGCCGGCATGCGGCCGCTCGATCTCGGCGAAGGCGCGCGTCTGGCCGAACAGCGCTCGGCCACTGCCGTCGTACCAGCGTCCCAGACCGCACTGGTGATGGTCGAGATCCACCGCCGTCGCCTCCTCTCCCTGGCCGGCGGTCTCCATCGCGACGTACGCATGCTGCATGTAAATGACGTGATCCATCTTCGCCAGCGATGCGAAGGACACGTCCTTGGCGCGGCCCAATTGCGTGATCGTTGCCTCGGAAGACCGTGCCACCGCCGCGAACTGCGCACGGAAGGCCGCGACCTCGCCGCTGACGCGCGCGCTTTCCTCGCCGACGCGGGCGGTCTGCTCGACCATGGCGCCGACCCGGTCGCGGAAGCCGTTGATCAACTGGCCGATCTCGGTGGTGGCCGCCTTCGTGCGTTCGGCCAGCTTGCGCACCTCGTCGGCCACCACCGCGAAGCCGCGGCCGACCTCGCCCGCCCGCGCCGCCTCGATGGCGGCATTGAGCGCCAGCAGATTGGTCTGGTCGGTGATCTCGCCGATGATCTGCACCGTGCGTCCGATCGACGAACTCGCCTCGCCGAGCTCGCCCGCCGCAGCGGACATGCACTGCATGCTGTCGTTGATATGCTCGAGGGCGGCACCCATGCGTACCACCTCCTCGCTGCTGCGCGTGGCGCCGTCCCGGTTCTGCTGCGCAATCTGCAGCACCTCGTCCATCTCGCGCGACACCTGCACCAGGTCGCGCTGGTTGCCCTTCAGGTTGCCGAGCAACGTGCCGGTGTTGAGCGCGTGCAGTTGCGAGCTCAGGCGGTTGCGCACCACGAAGCGCGCGTTCTCGTCCATGGTCGTGATCGCCCTGTTGATGTGCTGCACCGAATCCCTGAGCTGCCCCGGCATGCCGTGCACCAGGCCTTGGCGGTAGTAATGCCCTTCCGCAACCATGCGGAAGCAGGTGGTGATCTCATTGACGTAGTTCTGCACCAGGTCGAGGAACTCGTTCAGTTCCCATGCCACCTTGCCCACCTCGCCGAGCCCCGCGGTATGCGTGATGCGCTGATGCAGGTCACCCTCGCCGCAGGCCAGCAGCACGCGCTGCATGCGCTGCAGCACGGCCATCGGCCGCTGGAAGCGCTTCCAGGCGTAGAGGCTGAACGCGACCGACAGCAGCGGAACGACGACGATCGAGGGATCGGGGCCGTGCTCGATCGCCTGCCACACCGCCAGTGCCGTGACCATCGCGGCGAAGGTGACGCACAGGATCAGGAACTGGCGGTCGAGAAAGGGAACGTGTCCGCTCGCGCGGCTGCGGGTTTCGCTCATGATCGGCATTCCATGGTCACTGCTGGTAGAGGCCCAGCACGAACCGGTCGTAGGTGGTCTGCTGCGCGGCCAGCAACTGCCACAAGTAGGCGACCGAGGCCTCGGGCGCGGTGGCGGCGCCGCTCTCGCGCTCGATGCGCAGCATCTCGGCGTACAGGGGCATCACCGCATGCACTGCGGCCACCGGCGCCTGGCGCCGCACCGACACGTAACCCACCGTCTGACCCGCGGCGTTGATGTCGGCGGTGATGTTCGCGAACACCCAGTAATAGTGGCCGTCGGACGTCATGTTCTTGACCAGGCCGAAGAACTCGCGCTCCTGCTTCAGCGTCTCCCACAGCAGGCGGAACACACCGCGCGGCATGTCGGGATGGCGGATGGCGTTGTGCTGCCGTCCGAGCAGCTCAGATTCGCGGTAGTTCGCGATGCGCATGAAGGTGCGGTTGAGGTAGATGATGCGGCCCGTCGGATCGGTCTTGGACACGATCCAGTCATCGTCCCGCAACGGGACCTCGGTATTGGTCGGCGTGATTCGGCTCTTCACTGGCGCCTCGGCTTTCGCATGACGTGTTTCGTTCGGCGGCGACGTCGCCGCATCGGCCGTCATCCGACGACCGCCCCGTTGCGCTGGATTACGGCACCGGGGGTGGAAACTTCAGCACGAGACGAGGCGCGAGTTCAGTCCGCCTGAGCCGCGTCGGGCCGGTCGGCCTCCGCCTCGTCCATCGCCGGCACGCCGTTGCGCAGGCAGGCGGCGATCGCGGTGGCGATGCCGTCGGCCATGCGCGCCTGGCGCACGGGATCGCGCAGCAGCATCTCCTCGTCGCGATGCTTGATGACGCCGGCCTCGAACAGCACCGCCGGCATCGTCGCGTGGCGCAATACGGCGAGACCGTCGTAGTAATGCACGGCGTGCTGCCGGTCGGCGTAGGCGCGCCGCCGCCCGTTCTTGTGCGTGGGCTCGAAGCCGAGCCGCTGCAGCCGCGCGCCGATGACGCGGGCACACAGGATGCTGCGTGCGGTGTCGGGGTTGTCGCGCGATACGAACAGCGAATGGCCGGCGAACTCGTCGTTGTAGTCCAGCGTCCGGCCGTCGAAGGTCCAGGGGTGCAGCTCGTTTGCGCTGACCGAGTCATGATGGATGGACAGGAAGAATTCGACCCCCGCCGCCGCCGCGGGCCTGGCGCGCAGCGACGCGATGCGTCCGTCCGCGTTGATCTCGCGCACCTCGAAGTCGCGGCTGCGCAATGCGGCGACCACCTCGCGGGCGAGATCCAGGTTGAACTCCAGTTCCGGGCGTCCGCGCGCACTGGTCGCGCCGGGCGCCGCCCGGGTGTGGCCCGCATCGACTGCGACGCCGAGCCCAGCGGCCCGCAGCGCATGCCATGGCCCGCCCAGCAGACCGAGCACCAGCAGGCAGGCGACCAGGGGACGCGTGCCGGGGCAATGCCTGCTCGACGGTAGCGCGTCGCGAAGTTCGTTCTTCATGTCGATTGGTAACAAAACGGCCAGCGGGCGAAACCGTACTGGACCACGAATGAGCGGCATAATCGAGCCCTTCCTGCTCCCCCGGTCCCTGCCCCCTCGCAATGCGCACACACACCGCTGCCGCCACCCTGCTGGCCACTCTTGCGCTGATGGCCTGCAGCAAGCTGACGCCCGAGAACTACGACAGGCTGAAGCCGGGCATGTCTTACCTGCAGGTGAAGGCCATCTTGGGCGACCCCGCCAATTGCAGCGACCTGCTGACGGTAAAGACCTGTACCTGGGGCGACGACACGCGCTACATCAACGTCAATTTCGTCGCCGACCAGGTCGTGCTGTTCAATTCCGCCAACCTGCGCTGACAAGACCGCAGGCGCCGTGCGATTCCGCCGGCCGAAATGGGCGCGCTGCGGGGATAGGCTAGAATGTCGGCTTTTCTCGTGCCCCACTTCAGGTGATGCCGACAGCCCTTCCGGCGCAGCGAACCTCACGCCCACGCCTCGATCACCCGTTCCGTCCGCTGGCGTACCCGGGCCTGCGGGTGTTGTCGCACGCGGTGTCGGGCGCGGCAAGGCGGCAATGAAGCGCCTGGTCGCCATCGTCCTGACCGCTGCGTTGCTCGCGTGGCTCGTCAGTAACGATCACTGGCGTGCGCTGGCGCTCAGCTTTGCCCAGTTGCCCGCCTCGGTACTGGCCCTGGCAGGCCTCGGCTTTGCCTTCAGCTACGTCTTGCGCGGGCTGCGCGTCTTCGATGAGTTCCGCGCCGACGCCGGAGGGCGTTTCGCCGCCTGCCTGCGCATCGTGCTGATCCACAACGCCATGGTGAACGTCGTGCCGTTTCGTGGCGGCGAGGCGGCCTTCCCGCTGCTGCTGCGGCAGACCTTCGGCACGCCGCTGGCCCGCGCCGTCGCCTCGCTGTTCTGGTTCCGTCTGCAGGATGCCCTGGTGGTGGGCGTCGTTGCCGCGGCGGTGTGGCCGGGCGTGCCGTTGGCTCTGCGCGCCGCCGGCGTGATGGGGTTGCTGCTGTTCGCGCTTGTGCTGCCACGCTGGGCGCGTTCGCGGCACGACTGGGCCGAGCGCGGCGCCTTCGCCGCCCGTCTCGGGAAGCTGCGCGATGCCTTCGCCGACTCGACGCGACACGCCCGCTTCGGCTGGTTATGGACGGTAGCCAACTGGTCGGTCAAACTCGCGTCCCAGGCATTGCTGCTGGCCTCGCTCCTTCATGCCGGCCTGGCGACCGGTGCGGCCGGAGCGCTCGGCGCCGAACTGGCGGCCATCCTGCCGATTCAGGGCGTGGCCGGTTTCGGCACCTACGAGGCCGGGGCGGCCGCGGCGCTGCTGCCGGCTGGAATCGCGTTCGAGGACGGCCTGCGTGCGGCCCTCGCGCTGCATCTCTTCGTCATCGGTTGCGCACTGGGCGCAGGCGCGCTGGCCGCCCTGCTGATCCCGGCACCGAAAGCCCGGGCGGGCGCGAACGTCCCGCTTTCCAACGAATCTTCCAGCACTGCCCCTCACCCATGAACCTCCAGACCAAGTCCCCCCTCCCGCCCGCAGAACCGCAGATCCCGGCCGGCCTGCCGGAGCACACCCTGTCGGTCGTCGTGCCGATGTACAACGAGGCCGAGAACGTCGAGCCCCTTCTCGAGCGCATCCACCTCGCCCTCGGACCCTATCCCTGGCCGTGGGAAGTCGTGCTGGTGGACGACGGCAGTTCGGACGCCACCCCCGCCGAGATCGAGCGCTGTGCCGGCGTCTTCGGTCCCCATGTCCGCGTGGTCGAATTGATGCGCAACTTCAAGCAGACCGCGGCCATGCAGGCAGGTCTCGATGCGGCGCGCGGCAGCGTCATCGTGACCATGGACGGCGACCTGCAGAACGATCCGATCGACATTCCGCGCATGGTCCACCGCCTGCTCACCGAGGATCTGGACCTCGTCGCCGGCTGGCGCAAGGACCGCCAGGACGGTCTGCTGCTGCGCAAGATCCCGTCGCGCATCGCCAACCGCCTGATCGCCCGCATGACGGGCGTGCATCTGAAGGACTACGGCTGCAGCCTCAAGGTATTCCGTGGCAGCGCGATCAAGAATGTGCGCCTGTATGGCGAGATGCACCGCTTCATTCCCGCCTGGCTGGCGACGGTGACCACGCCGCGGCGCATCGCGCAGGAGGTGGTGACCCACCACGCGCGCGTCTTCGGACAGTCCAAGTACGGCATCTCGCGCACCTTCCGCGTCGTGCTGGACCTGATCTTCGTCTATTTCTTCATGCGGTTCCGCACCCGCCCCGGGCACTTCTTCGGCGGCATCGGCATCGGCCTCGGCGCAATCGGCGCCCTGATCCTCACCTATCTGGCAGTGGTCAAGATCTTTCTCGGCGAATCGATCGGCACCCGTCCGCTGCTGTTCGCCGGTTTCTTCACGCTGATCGCCGGCGTGCAGATGGTGACTTCGGGCGTACTGGCCGAGCTCCTCACCCGCGTGTACTACGAATCGGGCAGTTCGCAGGCCTATGTCGCGCGTGAGCGTGCCGCGCTGGCCGACGATGCCGGCTGGCACCGTCCCGCCGCATGATGCCCGTCGCGCCGTCGCGCCGCCCGGCGCTCACCGCGCTCGTCCTGCTGCTGCCGCTGGTCAGCTTCTTCCTGATGCTGGGGGCGACGCCGCTGTTCGACGTCGATGAGGGCGCCTTCTCCGAAGCCACGCGCGAGATGTTCGAGCGCGGCGACTTCCTGTCCACCTACCTGAACGGCGAGAACCGCTTCGACAAGCCTATCCTGATCTACTGGCTGCAGGCACTCCCGTTCATGGCGTTCGGTGCCACCGAATGGGTGTTCCGCCTGCCGTCGGCAGTGGCGGCGACGGTCTGGTGCTATGCAACGTGGCAGTTCGCGCGCGAGCGCTTCGGCGCCGATACGGCGCTGGCGGCACTCACGGTCGCAGCGACCGCGATCGGCCCGCTGGCGATCGGCCGCGCGGCGACAGCCGATGCGCTGCTCAACATGCTGCTCGCGCTGGCGCTGTTCGATGCCTGGCGGCACCTCGAAAGCGGCCGGCGTGCGCCCTTGCTGCGCAGCTACGTCTGGATCGGGCTGGGCGTGCTGACCAAGGGTCCCATCGCCCTGATCGTGCCGGGCGCGGTCACCTTTCTGTATTGCGCCAGCCGCATGGAATGGCGTCGCTGGCTGCGCTCGGTGTTCGATCCGGTGGGCTGGATCATCCTCGCCGTGCTGGTGGTGCCCTGGTACGCGGCGGCGCTGGCGATCCATGGACAGAACTTCATCGACGGCTTCATCCTCAAGCACAACGTCAAGCGTTTCACCGGCTCGCTCGAAGGACATACCGGCAGCCTGTTCTACTACGTCGTGGCGGTACCGCTGCTGCTGCTGCCGTGGACGGCACCGCTCCTTGCGGCGCTGCGACACGTGCGTGCGGACGCCGCCACCAGCGTGCGGCGCTTCCTGTGGCTGTGGGCGGGCTTCGTGGTGGTGTTCTTTTCGCTGTCGGGCACCAAGCTCCCGCATTACGTGCTGTACGGGTCGACGCCGCTGTTCCTGCTGGTGGCAGCGCATCGCGACGGGCTACGCCGGGCCTGGCCCCATCTGCTGCCGCCGACGCTGCTGCTGGCCGCCTTAATCGCGCTGCCGACGATCGCCGACCACCTGTCGCGCGGGGAAGCCGGCAACCCCTACTACCGCGCCCAGCTCGCCGAGGCGCATGCAATCACGTCGCCCGCCTACCATGCGGTGACCATTGGCGCCTTGCTGTTGTGGCTGACGGTGGCGACCCTGCTGAAGAGCTCGATCTGGTCGCGTCTGTCGATCGGCGCAGCGATTTGCGTCGTCGTGCTGACCACGACCGTCTCGCCGTGGGCCGGCACGTTGCTGCAGGGGCCGGTGAAAGAGGCCGCACTGGCTGCGCGCGCGCTCGGCGGCACCGTGGTGGCATGGCGCTTCGATGCGCCCAGCATCAGCGTCTATCGCGGGGCGGTTACCCCGCTGCGCGCGCCTGAGCCCGGGGAACTGGCCATCACGCGCATCGACCGCGTGCCCGAAAGCGGTTACGAGACGCTGTTCCGCAAGGGCGGCGTCGTGCTGGTGAGGCGTCTCGAGCCCTAGGCCCGGCGGCCATCCCTTCGTCGCGCGCAACCGCAGGATGCAAGGCAGAAGAAGACAGGCCCCGCCAGCGTTTCCGCTGGCGGGGCCTGTCTTCATACCGCCGGCGCGTCGCGGCCCGCCGGGCGTTCAGTTGTAACGGGACGGCACCACCGGCCGCAGATCGGCCATGTACTTTCCACCGAGGGACGCGAGCCCCGCCATCGCCAGCGGCGACAGGCGGCAGTCTTCGAAACAGGCCCAATCCTGATTGAAGCGCCCCAGATCGATGCCCAGTCGCCGCAGTTCCGTCGCATCGTCCGCAAGTGCGTATATGTCTCCCCGGTACTCACGACCGAAGGGGAATCCATCGTCGGATCTCAAACGTTGTCCCATGGTTCTCCTGGGGGCCAGCCCACCTCACAGTTATTATGCATCGCAGTTTCGCATCAAACCCATTCGCATGGCGTGACAAAGGTCACGAATCTCCGGTCACGGCCGCCATTCCGCCATCCCGTGAATCTTGATTCAAATCATGGTGCATGACCGGACCGGAAACCTAGTATCAGGCCACGTCCAGCACCCGCTGCAAGGGACGTTTTCCCCCTTCCATCAACATTGCGGACAAAACCAGACCAACGACTAGGAGCTCTCCATGAGCGGCATATTCACCAAATCCATGGCGCGAAACATCTTCTATGGCGGGACGGTGTTCTTCTTCCTGCTGTTCCTCGCGCTGACCTTCGATACCACCAAGGCCCTGCCGAAGCTCGACAACTCCGCAAACCTCACGCCGAAGGTCATCGCCGGCAAGAAGATCTGGGAAACGCGCAACTGCATCGGCTGCCACACGCTGCTCGGTGAAGGTGCCTACTTCGCGCCCGAACTCGGCAACGTCTACAAGCGTCGCGGTCCTGAGTTCATCAAGGCCTGGATTCAGGCGCAGCCGACCGGTGCCCCTGGCCGTCGCCAGATGCCGCAGTTTCACCTGACCGACGAGGAACTCGACAACCTGGTCGAATTCCTGAAGTACTCGTCGGAAATCAACTCCGCCAACTGGCCGCCCAACATCGAGGGCTGAGTCGAAGGCTGACCTGGCACAAGTGTGAGACGACAAGAGGAACACGTCATGCAATACAAATCACAAGCGGTCGCCAAGCCCTACTTCATAGCGGCGATCGGGTTGTTCGTGGGGCAGATCCTGTTCGGGCTGATCATGGGCCTGCAATACGTAGTCGGAGATTTCCTGTTCCCGGAGATACCTTTCAACATCGCGCGGATGGTGCATACCAACCTGCTCATCGTCTGGCTGCTGTTCGGATTCATGGGCGCCGCCTATTACATGATCCCCGAGGAGACGGAGACCGAACTCTTCAGCCCCAAGCTGGCGCTGGCGCTGTTCTGGATCTTCCTGATCGCAGGCGCGCTGACCATCGTCGGCTACCTGGCACTGCCCTACGCCACGCTGGCGAAGCTCACCGGCAATGATCTGCTGGAGACCATGGGCCGTGAGTTCCTGGAGCAGCCGCTGATTACCAAGGTCGGCATCGTCATCGTCGCGCTGGGCTTCCTGTTCAACATCACGATGACCATGCTGAAGGGCCGCAAGACGTCGATCAGTCTCGTGCTGCTGGTCGGCCTGTGGGGTCTGGCGATCTTCTTCCTGTTCTCCTTCTACAACCCGCACAACCTGGTGAAGGACAAGTTCTACTGGTGGTGGGTGGTGCACCTGTGGGTGGAAGGCGTTTGGGAACTGATCCTCGGCGCGCTGCTGGCCTTCGTGCTGATCAAGGTGACGGGCGTCGACCGCGAGGTCATCGAGAAGTGGCTCTACGTCATCATCACGCTGGCGCTGGTCACCGGCATCATCGGCACCGGCCACCACTACTACTGGATCGGCACGCCGCAGTACTGGCAATGGTGGGGTTCCATCTTCTCCGCGCTGGAGCCGCTGCCCTTCTTCGCCATGACCGTCTTCGCCTTCAACATGGTCAACCGCCGTCGTCGCGAGCATCCGAACAAGGCGGCGGTGCTGTGGGCCCTCGGAACCGGTGTGATGGCCTTCCTCGGCGCGGGCGTGTGGGGCTTCCTGCACACGCTGGCTCCGGTGAACTACTACACCCACGGCAGCCAGATCACCGCCGCGCACGGCCACATGGCCTTCTACGGCGCCTATGTGATGGTCGTGCTCACCATCATCAGCTACGCGATGCCCATTCTGCGCGGCCGTGCGGCCAACCCGGAAAAGGCTCAGGTGCTGGAAATGTGGAGCTTCTGGCTGATGACGATCGCGATGGTGTTCATCACCCTGTTCCTGACCGCTGCCGGCATCCTGCAGGTCTGGCTGCAGCGGGTGTCGGACACACCGATGTCGTTCATGGCGACGCAGGATCAGATTTCCCTGTTCTTCTGGATGCGCGAATGGGCGGGCGTCGTCTTCCTGGTCGGCCTGGTCATCTATCTGCTGAGCTTCTTCGTAAAGGGCGACTCGAGGGCCGCCAACGCGTGATACCGAGCGTCTCTGTGTAGTACCCCCGGGCGACCGGAGGAAGGGGTTGGGGCGGCCATGGGTCGCCCCTTTTTTTCGGGCCGGCGCAGCAAGCCGTTAGAATCCAGACTTCGATTCCACGCTACCTGCCCACCGCATCGTGTCCATCGCCACACCTGTTCCTCCGTCCGCCGACCGCCCGTTCCGCCTCGCCATCAACGGTTACGGCCGCATCGGTCGCTGCTTCCTGCGCGCCCTGCACGAGAGCGGCCTGAACGAGCACTTCCAGGTCGCCGCAATCAACGAGCCGGCAGACCTCGCGAGCATCGCCTACCTGACCCGCTTCGACTCCACCCATGGGCGCTTTCCGGCCAGGGTGGAAGCCGGCGACGACCACCTGCTGATCGACGGCACCGCGATTCCGGTCTCCCACGCGACGACGCCCGAAGCGGTGGACTGGGCGAACCACGAACTCGACCTGGTGGTGGAATGCTCGGGCCAGTACAGCGACCGCCCCGGGCTGTCGCGCTTCATCGAAGCCGGCTGCCCGCGGCTGCTGCTGTCGCATCCGGGCAACAGCGCTGCCGACGTCGACGCCACCATCGTGTATGGCATCAACCACGCCGCCATCACTGGCCGCGAGCGCCTGGTCTCGAATGCCTCATGCACCACGAATGCGGTCGTGCCGGTGCTGTCGCTGCTGCACGACGAACTGGGCATCGAGCACGCCATGCTCACCACGCTGCACTCGGTGATGAACGACCAGCCGCTGATCGACGGCTACCATCACACCGACCTGCGCCGCACGCGCTCTGCGATGCAGTCCATCATTCCAGTCTCGACCGGCCTGGGGCGCGGTGTCGAGCGTCTGCTGCCGGCGCTGTCCGGCCGCGTGCAGGCGAAGGCGATCCGCGTGCCCACGCACAACGTATCGGCGATCGACATGGTGCTGTCGGTGGCTCGGGACGTCACCGCGGCGGACGTGAATCGCTTGCTCGCCGACGCCGCCTCGGGCCCTTACGCCGGCCTGATCGCCTGGTCCGACGAGCCCCATGCCTCGATCGACTTCAATCACGACGCCCACTCGGCCATTGTCGATGGCGGCCAGACGCGCATGATCGGCCCGCGCCTGGTCAATCTGGTGATCTGGTTCGACAACGAATGGGGATTCGCGAACCGCATGGTCGATGTCGCGCGCCACTGGCTGCAGGCCGCGCGCTGACTGGCGGCCGACACGCGCGGGGGGCGGGAACGCCACGGTGCGGGCAGCGGGTGTCAGTTAACCGCAATCAAGTGAAAATCGTTCGCAGGCACCTAAACTGCGGGCCATGGAAAACGTCCGCCTCCCCCTTCCAACGGCCTCGCCCCCGGCGAGCACGGCCCCCACCGCACCACGCCTCGCCGGCGATCTGGCCATCTGGTTCTTCATCCTCGCCGAGTTGCTGGCCTTCGGCGTGTTCTTCGCCGCCTACGCCTTCACCCGCGCGAACCACCTCGAACTGTTCGATGCCGAGCAGCAGGCACTGAACCGCAGCGCCGGCGTCATCAACACGGTGCTGCTGCTGACCGCGAGCTATTTCGTGGTGCGTGCGGTGCAGGCGGCCGAACGCGCCGCCTCGGCGCAGAGTGCGCGCTGGCTGCTGGCCGCCATCGGCTGCGGACTCGGTTTCGTGGGGGTGAAGCTGGCCGAGTACTCGGCAGCCTTCGAGCACGGCATCAGCCTGTCGAGCAGCCCCTTTCACATGTTCTACCTGTCGCTCACCTTCTTCCACTTCATGCACGTCATCCTCGGCCTGGTGATCCTCGTCGCCTTGTGGAACGGTGCTCGCCAGGGTCGCTACCATCACGGCGACATGAACGGCATGGAGACGGGGGCGGCCTACTGGCACATGGTGGATCTCGTGTGGCTGATCCTGTTCCCGCTGGTCTATGTCATTCATTGAGAGGGCGATCACCATGAGCGCCGAAATCCACGGCACCCCGAAGCGCGCCACCGTCCTGTGGCTGCTGCTGATCACCGCCACGCTGCTGACCTGGGCCATGGGCGCGGCCGATGTCGCCGGCCGGCTGACCATCCTGCTGCTGGCGGTGCTGTCGTTCTGGAAAGGCAGCGTCATCATCCTCGACTTCATGGCGCTGCGCCACGCACCGGTGCTGTGGCGCGCCCTCACGCTGGGCTGGATGATCCTCGTCTGGGCACTGATCGCCATCGCATACTGGAAAGGACTCGCACGATGAAACTCGACGCCCCGCACCTCGACATCCCCTTCTACCAGGCGGCAGGAGACGAGGTCGCCGTGTTCGAGCACGCCTGGCGCAACCGGCTGCCGCTCCTGATCAAGGGCCCGACCGGCTGCGGCAAGACCCGTTTCGTCGCGCACATGGCCGCCCGCCTGGGTCTGCCGCTCTACACCGTGGCCTGTCACGACGATCTGACCGCTGCCGACCTCGTCGGCCGTCACCTCATCGGCGACGGCAAGACCGTCTGGTGCGACGGCCCGCTGACGCGTGCGGTGCGCGAAGGCGGCATCTGCTACCTCGACGAAGTCGTGGAGGCGCGCAAGGACACCACCGTCGTGCTGCACCCGCTGGCCGACGACCGCCGCATCCTGCCGATCGATCGCACCGGCGAGCTGCTCGAGGCGCCGCCCAGCTTCATGCTGGTGGTGTCCTACAACCCCGGCTACCAGAACCTGCTGAAGGGCATGAAACCCTCGACCCGCCAGCGCTTCGTCAGCCTGCGCTTCGATTTCCCCGCTGCCGCGCGCGAGGAAGCCATCCTGTGCGGCGAAACCGGGTGTGCGCCCGACGTCGCACGGCGGCTGGTCGGCATCGCCGGCGCACTGCGCGCGCTGAAGGATCGAGATCTGGAAGAGGCAGCCAGCACCCGCCTGCTGATCTACGCCGCATTGCTGATCAAGGACGGCATGGATCCGGTCGCCGCCTGCCGCGTGGCCATCGTCGAGAGCCTGACCGACGATCCCGAGGTCGCAGAGGGCCTGATGGAAGTCGTCAGCGCCACGTTCGGCCGCTGAGCGCGCCCGCACCGCCGCAATGCCGATCGAACACCCGGACCCCCTCCGCCCCGACCCGCTGCGCCACCTGATGCCGGGGCCGGCGCTGGCGGTTGCCGCGGAGGCCCTGTTCCTGATCAACCTGATGCTGCTGCCCGGGCTCGCCTTCCTCGCGTTACTGGTCCTGTGGGCGATGCATCGCAACCACCCCGACCCGCTGGTACGCAACCACCTGCGCCAGACCGGCTGGACCTGCATCTGGGGCGGCACCCTGCTGGTCAGCCTCAGCATGGCCATCTTCCTGCTCGGCGGCTTCAACAATCCGTGGTCATGGGTCATCGGCGTGCTGTATTTCACCTTCGTGCATTCCACGCTGATCCTGCTCGGCGTCCTCGGCCTGTCGCGCGCGATCAACGGCCGAAGCTGGCGCTATCCGCTGTTCGGCCCACGGGAGGACTCGTGACATGAGCGCCATGTCGCACCGCGCCGGGGAACGTCGCATCATCCCCATCGCCCGCGCCGACGCGCCCGCACCCGGGAACCTGCAGAATCGACGCCTGCTGTTCCAGATCGGTTTCTTCGTGCTGTTCGTGGTGGCGCCGGTGTTCGACATCCTGCGCTACGACCTCGAGGCCAACCACGCCTGGCTGCTCGGCATGGAATGGCGCCTGGGGATGGACGACTTCCTCGCCGGACGCATCGGTGCGCTAGAGGCCGCCGCCAACGTGCTGCTGCGCCTGTTCCTGCCACTGCTGGCCGGCGCCGCGGCCTTCCTGTGGGTGGCCTGGAAGTGGGGCCGGCTCTACTGCGGCTGGCTGTGCCCGCACTTCTCGGTGGTGGAGACCATCAACCGCCTGATGGTGCGCGCCTTCGGCAAGCCCAGCGTGTGGGAGAAATCCGCCCTGCCGCCATGGCAAGCCGACGGCAGCCCCTTGCGCACGGACGCGCGCTGGTGGCTGGTCGTGGTACCGGCCGCCGTCGGCTTCGCCTTCCTGTGGGCAGTCGTGTTCCTGACCTACCTGCTGCCCCCGTTCGAGGTCTATGCCAACCTGCTCAACGGCGAGCTCAGCCGCAACCAGACGATCTTCATCAGCGTCGCCACCACGGTGCTGTCGCTCGAGTTCCTGTTCGCGCGCCACCTCTTCTGCCGCTACGTCTGCGCGGTCGGCCTGTTCCAGAGCCTGGCGTGGATGGGCAACAAGTCGGCGATGGTGGTCGGTTTCCGCCGCAGCCGTGCGCCAGACTGCGCGAGCTGCCTGCCGGACAAGCAGTCCGCGTGCGATGCGGTATGTCCGATGCGCCTTACGCCGCGCAACATCAAACGCCACATGTTCACCTGCACGCAGTGTGCGCAATGCATCGACGCCTGCGCCGAAACGCAGCGCGACAACCCCGACGGCCCGCTGCTGAGCTGGGTCGCCGGCGAGGCCGCGCGCCAGAACGAAGCCGGCTTCCGCGCCGGACGGGAGCGCTGACGCCATGGAAGAGGTTGTCGGCAAACTGTGGCACCGCCTGATCACCCGTGCGGCGGGCGGGCACTACCCCAAGGCCGCAGTGCGACTGAAGGAGGTCGAGCGCGTCGCCAGCGTGTTCTTCCGCGCGCTCGGTGGCGATCCCGGGCTGCGCGTCGCGGCAGCCACGGCCGACGTCCACGGCGCTCGCCGCAAGCTGCTGCAGCGCATCGCCGGCAGTGACGAGCGCATCGCGCGCGCCCGCATGGACAGCGCCACGCTGCGCCTGCCGCCGCAGATCGATGCGTTTCCGGACGCTTCGCTCAACCGGGACCTCTACCTGTGGCTCGCGGCGCTCGCCGCAAGCCATGCTGCCGGCGGCGGCACGATCGATGCCCCCCTCGATGACGCGCTCCTGCCTCCTCCGGCTGCGGCGAGCGACGCGATTGCCCTCGGCCCGCCGCCCCCGGCCGACGCTCGTGCCCCGAGCACGACCGGTCAGCCCCTCAGCGCCCCGGCGATGTCCGGCGGCCTCACGCCGGCGGACCGCGAATTCCGCCTGAACCAGCTCGCCACCCTGTGCGCCCTGCAGCGCTGGCCAGGCCTCGTGCCGCGCTACCAGCGCCTGGTGGAGGCGACACTGAAGCAGCGCCCCTCGCCGGAGCGCCTGCCGCCGGCCGAAGCAGCGCGCGAGCGCGCGCTGCGCCAGGCGCTGCAAGCCCCCGGCAGCGTCGCCGCCCTGCCGCCCGTCTCGGATCGAACACCGCCGCCAATGCCGGTGCTGCTGTGGTTGAGCGACTGCTCCGGCGCCGGCATCGCCGACTCGGCCAGCGGCGCAGGCGCCGGTGCCGCAGCCGGAGGGCACAGCAAGCCGGGAGACCGCGACACCGCGCGCGAAGCGCACCGCGTGGAACGCGTCGCCACTCCGCAGGAAAAGCACGGCCTGCTGATGATCTTCCGCGCCGAGAGCCTGCTGTCGGTGGCCGAGTTCATCAAGGTCAAGCGCAGCACCGACGACGAGCCCGACGACAACGCCGCCGACGCCGCAGCCAACCTCGAGCAACTCGCCCTGACCCGCGACGACGAGCGCGTCGCCTCCAGGGTCCGCTTCGACCTCGATCTTCCCTCTGCCGCCGAGGACGACGCGGTGCTCGGCGAGGGCATCCCGCTGCCCGAGTGGGACTACCGCAAGGGCCTGCTGCGCGAGGACTATGTGCGGCTGAACGAACTGCGGTCCTCGCCGCACGACCCGCGCGCCGCGCCGGCGCCGCTGCCGCAGCACCTGCTGCGCACCGCACGGCACCTGCACCGCCAGTTCGCCGCACTGCAGCCCGGCCGGCGTTGGCTGAAGGCGCAGACCGATGGCAGCGAGCTCGACCTCGACGCAGTGGTGCGCGCCGCCACCGACCGCGCCACCGGACACCATCCGTCGGACCAGCTCTACCTGTCGCTGGAAAAGCGCGAACGCGACCTCGCCTGCCTCGCGCTCGCCGACCTGTCGCTGTCCACCGACGCCTGGATCTCGTCCGAGGCACGCGTGATCGACGTGATCCGCGACTCGCTGTTGCTGTTCGGCGAGGCACTCAGCGCCACCGGCGACCGTTTCGCCCTGTGCGGCTTCTCGTCGGTGAAGCGCGGCAACGTCCGTTTTCACCGCCTGAAGGATTTCGACCAGCGCTTCGATGACCGCGTGCGCGGCCGGGTGATGGCGATCAAGCCCGGCTACTACACCCGCCTTGGCGCCGCCATCCGCCATGCCGCCAGCCTGCTCGACGCACAGACCGCGGCGCGGCGCATCCTGCTCATTCTGTCGGACGGCAAGCCCAACGACCTCGACCTCTATGACGGCCGCTACGGCATCGAGGACACCCGGGTCGCCATCGTCGAGGCGCGCCGCCGTGGCGTGCTGCCCTTCTGCGTGACGATCGATCGCGAGGGCGCCAGCTACCTGCCCCATCTGTTCGGGCCGTCGGGCTTCGCGGTCATCCGCAAGCCGGACGAACTGCCCGCCCGCCTCCCGATGTTCTATGCCCAGCTCACGAGATGACGCAATGACTCACTGCGACGTTCCCTGCAAGGAAGGCCTCGACGCGATGTGGAACGCGGCCGCTCCGGTCGCCTGTCCTCCCGAGATCGAACGCCTGAGCCGGCTGCTGACCCAGGCGCCGCTGTTCAACGGCCTGACGGCGGCGGAAGTGGCGCGCATCGCCAGGGGCGTGCGCGAGGTCAAGCTGCCCAAGGGCGAGATCCTGTTCCACCGCGGCGACACCTGCACCGGCTTCCACCTGATCCTGACGGGCCAGATCAAGCTGGCCTTCACCTCCGCCGACGGCAACGAGAAGGTGGTCGAGATCCTGCGCCCCGGCCAGACCTTCGGCGAGGCGGTGATGTTCATGGACAAGCCCTACGTCGTGATGGCGCAGGCACTGACCGAAGCGCAGTTGCTGCACATCGGCAAGCAGACCTTCTTCGACGAACTGGCGGGCGACCCGCTGTTCTGCCGCAAGATCATCGCCGGCCTGTCGCAGCGCCTGCACCACCTGATGGCCGACGTCGAAAGCTACTCGCTGCGCTCGGGGCGCGACCGAGTGGTCGGCTACCTGCTGCGCGAGGAAGAAATCCGCCAGGACGCCCCGCCCGAGGGCCGCGTCTCCCTCCGCCTGCCGACCAGCAAGGGCACGATCGCGTCCCGCCTCAACCTCACCCAGGAGCACTTCTCGCGCATCCTGCATGAGCTGAGCAGCGCCGGCCTGATCGAAGTGGAAGGACGCACGATCCACATTCCGGACATCGGCCGCCTGCGCACCAGCCTTGGGTAGGACAACGCGATCCGCGCGCGGATGGCTGCGGCCATCTATAGTGAAAGCCTGATTCCAGATGGCGTACGCGGGCCCGTCCAAAGCCCGCTTCGCGCTCACCGCTTGGCGGAGGCGCTCATGGCCGGCGCATCGGCATTCCTGCAACGACGAAGGGCTCCATCGTCCCCCTCCGGGCACGCGCCTCAACCTGCTGCCGCGCGGCCGCACGCCGTTGGCGGCATCCCCCGTTTCCTGAGTGCGACACCGCCGCGACAGGCGGTCGACGACGTGGCAATGTCCGGCGTCCCGGGCGGCGGCGAGCGCCTGCCCCATCTCTCACGCCTCGAGGAGGCGTTCGGCAACCGGCACGACCTGTCCTCGGTGCGCGCCCATCAGGGCGATGCGCCTGCCGACGCCTGCGATACCTTGGGTGCCGAGGCCTACGCCACCGGTTCGTCGATCGCCTTCCGTTCCGCTCCCAGCCTGTGGCTCGCCGCGCACGAAGCCGCCCACGTGATCCAGCACCGCCACGGCTTGGGGCCCGACGATACCTTCGACGCTGCCGACGCCCCGCTCGAACGGCAGGCCAGCGCAGTCGCCGACCGGGTCGTCGCCGGGCGCTCGGCCAGCGATCTGCTGCCGCAGGGCGAGGCGCGCACTGCCGGCAGCGACGTGCAGCGCTACACGGTCGAAGCGCTGCCGGCCGGCAACGCTCAGGTCGGTGAAGGCCGGCAGAGCGCGCTGTTCGGTGCGCAGAGCCTGTATGCGGCGCCAGGCCTGATCAGCGGCGCCAATGCGAAGCTGCAGAAGGCCGGCAAGCAGGGTTCGCAGATCGAACTGGGCACGGGTGGCGGCTCGGTCAGCGTCGACGGCAACACGTTGAGCAAGGTCGAGCCCCGCTTCCTGACCAAGCCGGGAGGTGCCCATGCCGGTGCGGAGAAAGCGAATGCGCCCGGCGGCAAGGACACCGAGGGCACCGCCAATGGCCCGATGGCGCTGTGGACCGATTGCGGCCGCTCGTCGGCGGCGGTGACCGGCTCCACCGGCGGCGACGACCGCAGCGTGGTGTATCGCGACAACGGCGTGGTGAAGCTGGGCAAGGGCATCGACGACGCGACCGTGTCCGACTGGATCAAAGGGGGTCCGAACGCGATGGCCAACCAGGTTTACATGGACCTGTTGCCCGGCTTCATCGCGCGCGCCGACAACGCCGCCTTCGTCGTCGAGGGCGTGCATTACGACATGAAGAGCAACACCGCCGCCGGTGCGCTCGGCGGTGCGGCGGTGGGTGCCGGCCTGGGCGCCCTGGTGGGCAGCTTCATCGGCGGCGTCGGCGCCGGGCCGGGCGCGGTGGTCGGCGGCATCATCGGCGCGATCGGCGGCGCCATCGCCGGTTCGCAGACCCAGACGAAGGTATTCCGCAAGCCGGCCACCATCGCCGAGGCGAAGACCATGTATCTCGCGCTCGGCAATGCCGGCATGGACAAGTTCGACAAGGAAGCCGGCATCAACTTCTACGCCAACCCCGAGATCGGCGAGTCGTATTCGATGGCCACCGAGGGCGACATGCCCGGCTTCAAGAGCTATCCGGGGGAGAGCACCTGGAACTACCACTGGGCCGGCGTGATCATGAAGGACGGCAGCGACAACATCACGCTCGAGAACTTCGCGGTGACCGCCGCCTATGCGGCGAGCAAGGGCGTGAGTTCATGGAACTTCATCGACCGCGCCTGGAACTTCTCCATGTACGGCACCACCGACAAGAGCCAGACCTTCCACCAGGAACATCTGGCGAGCAAGACGCACGGCACCCATGCCACTTCGATCGCGGTGCGCACCGACATCTGACCCGGCATGGAACCGAACCCGCCCCGCCGCTGCACCCACGCCGACCACCTGCGCGATGCCGACGGATGCATCGTGCGCCTGTGCGGCATCTACCGGGCGGTACCGACGCTGAAGAAGATGCCCCGCCCCGGCCGCCCGCGAGAGGAATCGATGCTGGGGGAAGTGGTCATCGCCGTGGAGGGAAGCGCCGCCGCCTACGACCCCCTCGCGCGCGAGGATGCGCCAGCCAGCGTGGCCCTCGGTGACGGTCCGCGTCCGGCGGATGAGATCGCGGCCTTCGACGGCAAGCGGGTGGAGGTCGAAGGCCGCCTCGTGCTGCGGCCCGCGGCGAACACCGACGGCACACCGCCGGTCGCACACCGCGCGCCGCAAGCGGTGCTGCGGGCACCGTCGTCACCAGGATTGGCCGACTGAATCGGACCTGCGCTACGCGACTACTCCGATGAGCGAGGACATACCGCGTTTGCCCTTGAAGCTGCCGGCACGATCAGCCGGGTTTGCCATCCACCCTTGCTCGGGTCAGAAAGGGGAAATAGCGCCAGGCGTAGAGCGCGAACGCGATCGCCCACAGCGTTGCCGCCAGATGCACGCCGCCGGTGGCCGCTGCGGGAATCGCCGCCACCGTCAGCACGCGGGCGACGGCGGCGATCTGCACCAGCACGTAGGCCGCGGTCTCCACCGGCCCGGCCACCAGCATGCGCCCGGTGTGGCCCAGCGCGGTGCGGGTGATCATGCCGATGATGAGGCCGCCGGTCGCGCCGATGGCCAGCGCATGGACGCCGGCCGAGCGCGGCAGCAGTCCCCACTGGGTAGCCGCCAGCAGCAGCAGGCCGACCGGAATCCACAGGTGCGACACATGCAGGATCCACAGCAGCGCATTGACCCGCGTCGCCCAGGGGTTCCAGCCCCCCGCGCGCACGAACTGCAGCAGCGCGGCGATCACCGCAACCGCCGCTGCCCACGGCCCCGCCTCGCCCGCCCACAGCACCAGGGCGGCAGCGGTGAAGCCGATGGCGGTGTAGTCGAAACCCTTGTTGCGCCATTGCTTCACGCCGCGCAGCGCGTTGGCGGTGAACATCGGCACCACGCGGCCGGCAATGATCGTCTCGAGCAGCACGATCAGGCCGAGCGCGAAATGCAGCGTCTTCAGCGGATCCACCGCGACCACGCCCAATTGCGCCAGATGGAAGGCCAGGTTGGCCACCGACAGCACGCACAACAGCCCGCCGATGAAGTAGTTGCGCTGGCTCTTCGAGCGCAGCAGCACGGCGAAGAAGATCGTCGCGCACACCGGCAGGAAGACCACGTCCGCCAGTGCCGCAATCAGATTGCCGCCGAAGGCCATCGCCAGCCTGCCGGCGATCCACACCGCGGCCAGCACGGCGAGCGGTTTGCCGGTTGGCGTGTCGAGCCCGGTCCAGGTCTTGCCCGCGGTGAACAGGAAACCGACGATCACCGCCGCCGCGAAGCCGAAGATCATCTCGTGCGCATGCCACCAGATGCCGGGGATCTGCGTGTGCAGCACACCCGAATAGACCAGCGCCCACAGCGGAATCGCGACCATCGAGAACATCGCGGCGAGCAGGTAGAAGGGGCGGAAGCCGAGCGCGAACAGCGAGAAGGTATCCGGTGGAATGCGATGGGTGGTCGGTTCGTCGAGTCGTATCAGTGCCATTTTGGAGCTCTATCGGGGCGAATGAATCGCGCAACATGCGCGCGCGATGTGCGCAGGGGCCGCGCCGCCTCGGCCTCTGCGGTGGGGTGTCAGTGGCTGGTGCCTTCGTCGCGGGTGATCTTGTTCCACACGTTGTACTTGCCGACGGGCTTGCTCATCGGCAGGCGCTTGATCTCCTTCAGGCTCTGCGCGTCGTAGACGATCACCGCGCCGTCGTTTTCCCACAGGCTCGCCAGCGCGTAGCGGCCGTCGCGGGTGAACTCGATGTGGGCCAGCGTACGGCCGGGCTCGCCCTCGATCTCCTTCACCACCTCCAGCGTCTGCTTGTCGATGACCTGCAGGATGTGCCTGGCCGCGGGACTCATCATCGAATCGACGAAGGCGTAACGGCTCGCCTCGTGGCTGCGCAGGAAGAAGCCCGGCCCGCGCGTCGGGATGCGCTTGACCACCTGCCAGGTCTTGAGGTCGATCACCGTGACCTCGGCCGCCTTCAGGTTGGTGCTGGCCATCACCGTCCGGCCGTTCCACGCGAAGGTGATGCCGGAGCCGAGGTGCGGCATGCCGTCGAGGGCGAGTTCGCCGATCTTGCGCCGCACGTCGAGGTTGATGACCTGGCCCTTGCCCTCGCGGCTGGCACCCATCACCTGACGGTAGTCCTGATCGAAGAAGAAGTCGTCGAGCACGTCCTCCAGCGGCGTGCGTCGCGGGTTCAGGAAGCCCGGCTTGGGGACGCCTTCCTTCATGCGGTAGTCGTGCACATAGCCGTCGAAGATCGGCGGCGCCTTTTCGTCGTAGCTGATCTCCCAGATCTCCGGGATGTCCTTCAGCGCCGCGACGAAGCTCTTCCTCGGCGCGGCGTCATACACCGCCGACACGCGCGAAGCCTGCTTGCCGTCGAGCGAAGTGGCGTCGATCACCTTCACCAGTTGGAGATCGGCGTCGAACAACACCAGATCCTGCGGCAGATAATTGGCCGCGATGACGAAGCGGCCATCGCTCGACACCGCGACGTTGCGCGTGTTGATGCCGGCGCGCACCTCGGCGATGACCTTCAGGTTCCACAGGTCGAACTTGGTGATCCAGCCGTCGCGCGACGCGAAGAACACGTAGCGGCCGTCGGCGGTGAATTTCGGCCCGCCATGCAGCGCGAAGCGGGACTGGAAGCGATGGATCGGCTCCAGCCTGTCGCCATCCAGCACGCTGACGTGATGCGTGCCGGCCTCCACCACCAGAAACAGGTTCAGCGGATCGGCGACGAACACCGGCTTGTCTCCCAGCGTCCTCGGGTCGAGGTGCTGGATGCGCGAGGCGCGGATGTCCGCCTCGGTCCAGCTCGGCGCGGGCACGACAGGCGTGTAGATCAGATCGGCGAGCGCGGCGATCTCATCCTTGCTCAACTCGCCGCCGAAGGCTGGCATCTGGGTGGCCGTGCGGCCGGCACCGATCACCTGGACCGCCTCGGCCTTGCGCAGCCGCGCCAGGTTGTCCGGCAGCAGTGCCGGCCCCATCCCGCCCAGCCGGTCCGGCGCATGGCAGCTCGCGCAATGCTGCCGGTAAAGCCTGCCGGCATCGGGCGCGTCGGCGGCGAAGGCCTGCACCGCCAGGATGGCGATCATGGCCACCACCCACAGCACGATCAGTCGGACGAAGGACTTCATGCGTCCACCTGCTGCAGCCGGACCCACGGCGTCGTCACCACCCGCTCGTTGCCGTAGTCGGCCGCGCTGACGCCGATTTCCTCGTCGCTCAGGTAGCAGGCCGGGTCTTCCGCCCAGGGGTTGCCGGTGACCTGCCCGGCCCGGACGCGCGAACTGCCATTGCAGATGTCGATGTAGCGGCAGGCACCACAGCGCCCCTCGAGCCTGCGCGGATGCTGCTTGAGGCCGGCGAGGAGCGGATTCGACAGGTCGTTCCAGATCTCGCCGAAGGCCCGCTGGCGTACGTTGCCCAGCGGCACATGCCACCACATGGTGTCCGGATGCACGACGCCGAGGTTGTCGATGTTGGCCACGTTGACGCCGCTGGCGTTGCCGCCCCACTGGCGCAGCTTGGCCTCGATGTGCGCGGCACGGTCGGGGAAGCGCGCGCGCACCCAGTGCAGCAGGAACACGCCGTCGGCGTCGTTGTTGCCGGTGACGAAATCCTTGTCGATGCCGCGCCGGTGCAGCTCAAGGCAGGTCTCGAACAGCAGCTCCATCGCCTCGCGCGTGGTGCGGTGGCGCGCGTCGCCGGCGCGGTGCTTGTTGCCGCGGCCGGCGTAGTTCAGGTGCGAAAAGTAGAACTTGTCGATGCCCTCGTCCTCGACCAGCTTCAACAGGGCCGGCAGGTCGTGCGCGTTGCCTTCGGTCATCGTGTAGCGCACACCGACCTTGATGCCGCGCGCCAGGCACCGGCGGATGCCCGCCAGCGAGGCGTCGAAGGCGCCCTGCCGGCGGCGGAAGTGGTCGTGCGTGGCGCCGATGCCGTCGAGGCTGACGCCGACATAGTCGAAACCGATGTCGTCGATGGCGTCGATGTTCGCGTCGTCGATCAGCGTGCCGTTGGACGACAGCGCCACATAGAAGCCCATCGCCTTCGCCCGCCGTGCGATGTCGAAGATGTCCGGCCGCAAGAGCGGCTCGCCGCCCGACAGGATCAGCACCGGCACGCGTGCCGCCTTCAGGTCGTCCATGACCGCGAACACCTCGTCGGTGTTCAGTTCGCCGGGAAAGTCCTTGTCGGCCGAAATCGAATAGCAGTGCTCGCAGGTCAGATTGCAGCGCCGGATCAGGTTCCAGATCACCACCGGACCGGGCGGATTGCGCCGCGGCCCGGCCGGCGTCGGATGGTCGAGTTCACGGATGAAATGCGAGATGCGGAACATGGGCTTCTCCTCTATGCGGCGATTACAGCCGAGCGTCCCGCGCAAGAAAATGATGCCGGTCAAGGGGCACCGCGGCGCGCGTTCGCGCTCGTGGCACGGGTGCACCTCACCCGCACGCCCGCCACGGGCGTGACACAATCCCGCCGGCTGATTCCGTTTACGCCTTTTTTACATCGTCCTTGCAAGAATGCGAGCGTATGCACGCTGCGGCCCGTTCGACCGCGGCGGATCGAGGTATCGCCATGCAGATCCCGGAAGCACGAGTGGAACGCTATGGCCCAGGGCCCAGAGTCGCCCTCAGCGTCCTCGCCTGCATGCTCACGACGCTGATCGCCACCGCGCTTAGCGGGCTCCTGGATCAGGCCAACATCGTCATGCTGTTCCTGCTCACGGTGCTGCTGATCGCCTTCAGCCTGGGGCGCGATGCCGCGGTGGTGGCCGCGGTGCTCGGCGTAGTGCTGTTCGACGTGTTTTTCGTCGCTCCCAGGTTTTCGCTCGCCGTCAGCAACCTGCAGTACCTCGTTACCTTCGCGGTGATGCTGACCACCGGTCTGCTGACCGCACACCTGGCGGCCAATCTCAAGGGCCAGGCACAAGCGGCCGAGGTGCGCGAGCAGCGCACGCGTGCCCTGTACGAGGTCGCGCGCAAGCTGGCGGGCGCCATGAGTTTCGACCAGACCGCGGACATCGTTCGTGCCTTCGTCCATAGCGACCTGGGCGGAACGGCCTGCCTGCGGACGAACGACGGCAGTCCCGGCGCCCGGCAGGCGGATGCGGCATCCTGGTTCGATGCCAGCCTCGCCAGTCGTGCACGCGAGAGCGCTACCGTCGTCCGTGATCCAGGCTCGCCCGGTTGCATCTACCTGCCGCTGACGGCGCCGATGCAGGTGCGTGGCGTGCTCGCGGTGCGCATGCCGGATGTGCCGCGCATCCATCGGCGCGATGACGAGGCCCTGCTGCAGGCGCTGGCCTCGCTGGTGGCCATCGCCATCGAACGGCTGCACTACGTCGAGGTGGCGCAGCGCACCGAACTCGACATGGCGACCGAGCGCCTGCGCAGTTCCATCCTGTCCGCCCTGTCGCACGACCTGCGCACGCCGCTGACCGTGCTGGTCGGCCTCGCCGACTCGCTGTCCCTGGTCGATCCTCCGCTGCATGGCCGGGCTCGCGGCACGGCGGACGCGCTGCGGGCGCAGGCGAGCCACGTCGCCGGCATCGTCACCAACCTGCTCGAGATGGCGCGCCTGAGCGCGGGCCCGGTGCGCCTGCGCAAGGAATGGCAGCCGCTCGAGGAAGTCGTCGGCAGCAGCCTCAAGCTGCTGAGTTCCGCGCTCGACGGCCACCCGGTGGAGGTCGATCTGCCGCCCGACCTGCCGCTGGTCCATTTCGACGCCGTACTGATCGAGCGCGTGCTGTGCAACCTGCTGGAGAACGCGGCCAAATATGCCCCTGCCGACACCGGCATCCGCATCTCGGCCAGGATCCGCGGGGACTGGATCGAGGTCGCCGTGTGCGACCGGGGCCCCGGTCTTGCGCCCGACGGCGACGAAGGGCTGTTCGAGATGTTCGCGCGCGGGCGCACCGACTCCGACAAGCCGGGCACCGGACTCGGCCTGGCGATCTGTCGCTCCATCGTCGAGGCACATGGCGGCTCGATCCGTGCAGAGACCCGCGCGGAAGGCAGTTGCCTGGTCTTCGGCCTGCCACGCGGCATTCCGCCCATCCTCGAGGCGGAGGACGCATGAACGAATCGACGCCCCGCGCGCTGCTGCTCGAGGACGAGGCCCAGATCCGCGGCTTCGTGCGGATCGCCCTCGAGGCCGAGGGCTGCCGCGTCGTCGAGGCCGCGACCCTTGCCGCGGGGCTCGCCGAGGCGGCGAAGACCGAGCCCGACCTCGCCGTGGTGGATCTCGGTCTGCCCGATGGCGACGGCATCGACTACATCCGCGCCCAGCGCACATGGTCGCGATCGCCCATCCTGATCCTGTCCGCGCGCATCGACGAGCACGACAAGATCGATGCGCTCGACGCCGGCGCGGACGACTACCTCACCAAGCCGTTCGGCGTCGGCGAGCTGCGCGCACGCATCCGCGCCCTGCTGCGCCGGCGGCAGCGGCCGGCGGCGCCGGCCTCGCCCATCGTCGAGTTCGGCAAGGTGTCGATCGACCTGCCGAAACGACAGGTCACGCGCAACGGTGAACGCGTCCATGTCACTCCGATCGAGTACCGCCTGCTGACGATGCTGGTCGCCCACCCGGGCCAGGTCCTCACCCAGCGCCGGCTGCTGCGCGAGATCTGGGGACCGGAGTATGTCGACAGCAGCCATTACCTGCGCGTCTTCGTCGGCCGCCTGCGCCAGAAGCTGGAGGACGACCCCACGCAACCGGCCCACATCGTCACCGAGACGGGCGTGGGCTACCGCTTCATTCCCTGAGTCCGCCCGCTCATGAATCGCTACGCTCCCGTCCTGCGCGCCCTCGGCATGGTGATCATGCTGTTTGGCATGACCGTGCTCTCGCCGCTGATCCTGTCTCATATGGTCGAAGACGGCGCTCGCACGGCCTACGACGAGGCCTTCGCACTGACGATGCTGTGCGGATTGCTGCTGTGGGCGCGCTACCGCAAGGTCCGACGCGAGCTCACGGTGCGGGACGGCTTCCTGATGGTGGTGCTGATCTGGACCCTGCTGCCGGCCTTCGCCACGCTGCCGCTGATGCTGCAGCTCGGCATGAGCTTCACCGACGCCTACTTCGAGACGATGTCGGGCCTGACCACGACCGGGGCCACCGTGCTGTCGGGCATCGACACGCTGCCGATGTCTATCAACCTGTGGCGCCACCAACTGGTCTGGGTGGGCGGCATGGGACTGGTCGTGCTCGCCATCGCCATCCTGCCGCTGCTGGGCATCGGCGGGCGGCAGATGTTCCAGGCCGAGACACCGGGGCCGATGAAGGACGCCAAGCTCACCCCCCGCATCTCGCAGACCGCGAAGGGGCTCTACGTCGTCTATCTGGGCGTCACCGTGCTGTGCATCCTCGCGTATTGGCTCGCCGGCATGAACTGGTTCGATGCCGTGTGTCACACCTTCTCGACGATGGGGCTGGGCGGCTTCTCGACGCACGACGCCAGCTTCGGCCATTTCGATTCGCCGGCCATCGAGCTGGTCGCCATCGTCTTCATGCTGGTGGCCGGCATGAACTTCGGCACCCTGTTCCTTGCTGCCACCGGCCGATCGCTGAAACCCTACCTGCGGGATCCGGAGGCCGGCTGGTTCCTGTCGGTGATCGGGGTCTCCATCCTGGTGGTGGCGATCTACATCTGGAAGGGCGGCGTCTACGCGGATCTCTCCACCTCACTCCGTCACACTGCGTTCAACCTCGTCTCGATCGCCACCACGACCGGCTTCGCCAGCGTGGACTATGCGCAATGGCCGATTTTCGCGCCGCTGTGGATGTTGTTCCTGTGCAGCTTTGCCACCAGCGCCGGCTCCACCGGTGGCGGCATCAAGATGGCGCGCGCGCTGCTGCTGTACCGGCAGGTGCATCGCGAGATCGTGCGCGCCATGCATCCGAACGCGGCCTACAGCGTTCGCATCGGCGGCCAGGTGGCGCCTCAGAACATCCTGTTCGCGGTGCTGGCCTTCGGTTTCATGTACATGGTCAGTCTGGTGTCGCTGACCCTGATCATGACCTTCACCGGGCTGGACGTGATCACCGCCTTCACCGCGATCGTCGCCTGTCTGAACAACACCGGCCCCGGGCTGGGCGCGGTCGGCCCCTCGACCACCTACGCGGTGCTCGACGACTTCCAGACCTGGGTCTGCATTTTCGCGATGCTGCTCGGCCGGCTCGAGATCTTCACCCTGCTGGTGGTGCTGACACCGTCGTTCTGGCGCCCCTGACATCGAGAGACGAAAATCCATGAACATCCTCATCCTCGGCGCCGGCCAGGTCGGCGCCAGCCTTGCGGAAGCCCTGGTGTCGGAAGAGAACGACATCACCCTCATCGACCAGGATGGTGCCCGCCTGGCCAGCCTGCAGAACCGCCTCGACCTGCGTACGGTGACCGGCAACGCCGCCACCCCTTCCGTGCTGCGGGCGGCGGGCGTGGAGCATGCCGACATGCTGATCGCGGTGACGCAGAGCGACCAGGCCAACCTGGTCGCCTGCAAGCTGGCGCACCATCGCTTCAACGTGCCGACGCGCATCGCCCGGCTGCGTTCGCGTGACTTCCTGGAAGACGCCGACCTGTTGTCGAAGGAGAATTTCGCCGTCGATTACGCGCTGTGCCCCGAGCAGGTGATCACCGACTACATCCGGCGCCTGATCGAATTCCCCGAAGCGCTGCAGGTGCTGAGCTTCGCGGACGACAGGGTGAGCCTGGTCGCGGTGCGCGCATACGAAGGCGGCCTGCTCGTGGGCAAGCAGATCAAGCAGATGCGCGAGCTGCTGCCCCCCGGAATGGACGCGCGCATCGCGGCGATCTTCCGCGGCAACCAACCGGTGATTCCCGAAGGCGACACCGTGGTGGAGGCCGGCGACGAGGTCTTCCTGCTCGCCGCTGCCGAACACATCCGGCCGGTGCTGCGTCAGTTGCGACGCATGACGGCACCGGTCCGCCGCATCATGATCGCCGGCGGCGGCAACATCGGCGCGCGGCTGGCAAAGTCGCTGGAGAAGCGCTACGAGATCAAGATCGTCGAAGGGCGCGAGGCGCGCGCCGAGCAACTCGCCGCCGAACTCAAGGATGCGCTCGTGCTGCATGGCGCCGCTACCGACGAGGAACTGCTCGAGCAGGAGAACATCGCCGAGATGGACCTCTTCCTGGCGGTCACCAACGACGACGAGGACAACATCATGGCCGGCAGCCTGGCCAAGCGCCTCGGCTGCGAGCGCGTGGTCGCGCTGATCAACCGCCGCGCGTATGCGGAGATGATCGAGGGCGGCCCGATCGACATCGGTATCTCGCCGGCACAGGTCTCGATCGGCTCCTTGCTCGCCTACGTTCGCAAGGGCGACGTGGCCGAGGTCCATTCGCTGCGGCGGGGCGCGGCGGAGGCGCTGGAAATCATCGCCCACGGCGACGCCACGACGTCCAAGGTGGTCGGCCGCCGTATCGACGAGATCGACTGGCCGCGCGGCGTCACGGTCGCGGCCATGGTGCGCATGATGGACAAGCCGGTCGTCGTCGGCCACACGGACGAATGGACCGCCATCACCCGCTACGGCGAGGTCGTCATCGCCCACCACGACACCGTGATCGAACCCGATGACCACGTGATCGTGTTCTGCACCGCAAAGAAGCTGGTCAGGAAGGTCGAGAAGCTGTTCCAGGTCGGCTTCCACTTCCTTTGAGCGAAGGCCGCCTCGACGGGTCAGCGCATGGGCTGGCCTTCCCCGGCCCGGCACATCATTGTTCGCGCGACAGCGGCTGATTCAGGACAGTGTCGGGAAGGATCGCCTCGGCGACCCTGAAGAGCTCCCTCTCCTCGAAGCGCACCAGCGCGTGGAGCGCAATCCAGAACAGTTGCAGGCTGTCGCGGTTGCCCGACGAAATCTGGGCGACGAGGTCGCGCAGGTTTTGATGCTCGGCGAGCGTGCGCTGGACGAGTTCGGTCTCGCCTGCCTCATCCAGCCTGCTCAGCAGCACGCGCTCCTCTTCCAGGAGATGAGGCTCGATCTCGCGCGCAAATGTCGCCGGCACGGAGTTCATCAACCCGGCGATCGACGCTTCGTCCCTCTCCTCCGCGATCCGCAGGCTCAGGCGCAAGGCGGCATCGTGCGCGGCCGAAAGCGGCATCAGTGCAATTGGATGGCTCATCGCACGGACCTCCGAATGTCTCGACACAGCCTCCGTTCCATGAGGCAACCACGAATGCGCCTTACGGCGCGCAGTGCAGTTCCAGCCCGATGCATTGGCGACTCAGTGCTGCCGGCAGGACGCGAAGGCGGCCGAATTGGGACAGAAGGATCCCGGATCGGCATCCGGCCTGTGACCATCGAGCCACTGAATGCAAACATCGGCCTGCGCACAACCTCGGCACCTGCCGACCATCGCGCGGTAACTCACGCCGTTGTCTGCACACGCCAGCCTGGAAACATCGACGTCCATTCGCTCGATCATGCGCTGCATCATGCCCATGCGCTGGTAGGTTCGTTCCACCCATCCTGTCAGGCCCATTTCGGCACTCCCTTTCGCGAAGAGGAGGCTGCAGACTAAACCGCCAGCGCCTCGTTGCCTTGATGCACCTCAAGAAATCGCTGTCCCGGCGCGGCCGCAGCGGCATTGCGGCCAGCGGATACGGGCTGCCGTTCAAGCAGCGCAAGGACCGGTGACGCGCGAGAACCTGTCCCGGATCGGACGGGCGCATCCATCGGGTCAGCCGCCGATGCGCAGGCCGGTTTTCTTCAGTATGCCGTTGGAGAACAGCACGTCCCGGCTGCGGCAGGCACCAGGAAACGCCCCGTCGATCAGCGCCGCAATCTCGGCGACGCGCGCGAGCGCGGCTTCGCGGCTGGCCGCGTGGACCATCGCGAACAGGTTGTAGGGCCAGCCCGGCAAATGGCGCGGGCGGCGATAGCAGTGGGTGACGAAGTCCAGCGCACCGACACGCTCGCCTATCGCGTCGATCCGCTCGTCGGCGATGTCCCACACGCTCATGCCGTTCGCCGTGTAGCCGATGGCGTAGTGGTTGGGCACCGCGCCGATGCGGCGGATGCGGCCCGATTCGAGCATCGCCGCCAGGCGGCGACGGACTTCTTCCTCGCTGCAGCCCACCTGTTGCGCGACGGCACCATAGGGACGCGCCACCAGCGGCAGGCCCGCCTGGGTGGCGAGCACGATGCGCCGGTCCATTTCGTCCTGCGGCGCGGGGGTCGAGGGCACCTTCATCACGCCTCCAGCTTCATCTCGACGAAGTACTCGCGTTCCTTGGGAAACAGGCACACCTCCAAACCGGTGGCCGCCTCGATGCGGCGCGCGACCTCGCCAATGCCGAGCGGCGTTTCGGTGGCGAGCACGAACCACATGTTGAGCGCATGCTCGCGGCGGTAGTTGTGCGCGACTTCGGGAAAGGCGTTCACCGCCTCCACCGCGCGCCCCCAATCGGCTTCGGGCACCGCGATCGCCGCCAGGCAGAAGGCGCCGCCCATGCGCTCGATCTGGAACATCGGGCCGAAGCGGGTCAGCACCCGGTCGTCGAGCAGGCCCTGCAGCCTGGACAGCACCTCGGCCTCACTCAGGCCGAGGCGTGCGCCGACCTCGGCATAGGGGCACTCCACCAGCGGAAAGTCGCCCTGCAAGGCATTGATCAGGCGGCGGTCCACCTCGTCCGGCTCACGCCGCGCG